>JAFXOC010000584.1 GCA_017529085.1 Selenomonadaceae bacterium
ACCCGAAACAATTTTAACGGCTATAAATCAAATGGTTTTAAAATAAAAATGTCTGCGTAAATCTAAAACCGGTTGCCAAAGTTTTTTCTTTTCTCTTTTTCTTTGCTTCTTTCTTTTTCTCTTTTCTTTTTTACAAAAAAGGTAATACATCAAAAGAATTTTCATGGTTTTAACTTGTTTTACCTTTTTTTGTAATGTCAGCTAACGCTTATAAAATAAGCATTGAAAGATTTTTTGTTGTTTTTACCTATTTTAACTGTATTTATTCAAATAAACAATAAATAAAATTTTTTGTAGACAAAATGTAGGCAAGTTACCAACATCAAAAAAAGAGTGGGCAATGTGTCACTCTTTTTTTTATTCAGTTTTACCACGGTATATCCTTCTCCGATATTTGGCGTGTCGGAAGAAAATTTGAATTGTCGTTGTTATTGGGCGTTAATTCTTCTTCGGTTTCCAAATTTAAATTTACCTTTTCACAATCGGTTATGACGCACATTAGGTCGTAATAAGTTTTTGTATTTACTTCAACCGATTTAAGTCTTAGATAACCGGTAAAAGCTATTGTATCGTTTTTTTGGAAGTTTTGCATAATGGTGGATGCTGTATCGTCATAGGCTACGCAAGGAAGATAATCCATTGCATTATTTTCGGAATGAGGATGAGGAACAGCAACCCCTAAATAACAACTGTTGATTGCAGGAGCAGGATTTTCTGTTAATCTACCGACAAAATTTATAGAGTTCATAAAATTTCCTCCTGAATGAATAAAATTTATATTCGAGATTATAACATAAATAAATAAAAAAATCTCATATTTTTTTGTTTTATTTTAAATTTTATGATATAATCAAACAAAGTTCAATGAGTTAATTTTTAAGGAGGATTGTGATGCCTAATTGGTGCGTTTCAGAAATTTATATATGCGGCGATAAAAAAGAAGCTCAAACCCTAATGAAAAAAATTCAAGAATTTACAAGTCATAATGCAAAAGAAAATGATTTCGGGTTACAATGGTTAGGAAACATTGTTTTAAATTCCGGATTTAAAACAACGGATGAAGATAGCGTTAATGGATTTGAATGTCGTGGAAACATACTTGAATATAGAATCCTTAATAGCGGGGAATTGCGCATATTGACACAAACCGCTTACGAGCAAATGAATAAAATTTGGCTTACGCTTATAGAAAAATATGCTCCGCATTGTAAATTGCATTTTATCGCCGAAGAACCTAATCATGGTGTATATGAGAAATACGAAGATCCTTCCGATTCCACCGCTTTTTTTGATGACATTGATTATAAATTAGAATTTGAATTAAACGATTTAGATTTAGATGAAAAAGAGATAAACTTATTTCAAAGTTTAACCGAAAAAACAGGGTGGAGTACGGCGGAATTATTGCAAAAAATTAGGAGTTTTTTAGGAAAGAATATGACCGAAGAAGAAATGGAAAATTTTTTTAAAGGTTACGATTCAATTATATTTGAAAAATTTCGTATGTTAAACAAAGAAGATGTTTAAAAAGAAAATCCCGTTCAAATTAAACGGGATTTTTTCTTTGAAATTTTAGTAGTTGGTTATAATAACCTCTCTGCCAAATCGTTTATTTGCATCTCGATTTATCATTCGTTTTACATCAAACGAATGAATATTATATCCTGCATATAATCTTTTTATCAACGGAACATCGTTGTTTGACAGCATGATTTTTGCTCCTAACTTGTCTAATCGTTTAAATAAGGAAGCTAATCTTTCGTGATCCGCTAAAGAAAAACCATTGAAAGTATAATTGGTAAATGAAGCGGTTACGCTTTCCGGCGCATACGGACTATCAAAATAAACAAAATCTCCTTTTTCCACATTGGCGCAAATCACTTCAAAATCTAAACAAGTTATGGTTATATTTGATTTTTTTAGGTAATCCGCTATAACTCTTACATTATTTTCATTGATAGACTTTCCATAAAACTTGTTATTAAACGGAACATTAAAAAATCCTTGTCTGTTGACACGATATAACCCGTTGAAGCAATGTTTATTTAACCAAATCATAAGAGCGGCGGCTTCAGCGTCAAAAATCTGTTTCGCAATCTTATCGTTATATTTTTTTCGCGCTTCATAATATAAATCTTTATTACAGGGTGTGGAGTCCATTTTATTTACTTCCTGTATAACTTTTTCCACATTTTCTTTTAGTTGTGTGTACAAATTTACAAGTTGGCGGTTTATGTCATTTACAAATATCGGTTTATTGGGAGCGAGATTTAAAAGTACGGATGCTCCGCCTAAGAAGGGTTCGTAGTAATTGTTATATTTGCAAGGCATATTTTGAATGATTTTATCTAATATTTGAGTTTTTCCACCCGCCCATTTTAAAATCGGAAACATTTTTTCATTGCTTGCCATTTTATTATCTCTCCTTATTCTCTTTGAATAAGGGTATCAAAATAAAATTCTAAAATTTCTTATTTTGTTTTCTACTTTTATTTGACGGATATGATTTTTTTATATATAATAAAATTGTTTTTTAAGAATTTTTGTTTGTTTTATGGAGAGGAAGAAAATTTATGGCGGGAAAAGCAAGTATTGACAGTATTGAAAAGCAAATAACTATGCTTGACGATAAAATTGAAAAGGCTACGACTCATTTGAATAAGTTAAAAAGCCAGCGGCAAGAATTGATTGACAAGAGAAATTCCATCAAAATGCAGGAAGTCGCGCAAATCTTACAAAAAAGCAACTTAACCCCGGAACAGGCGGTTAAAATTCTTACCAATTACAATACCGAAAATAATAACAACTAAGATAATAACAATAAACAACAAAAAGAACTATCTCGTACATGAGATAGTTCTTTTTGCTTATCTGTGAGACTGTTCCTGTCTCGCATTGCCAGCAATTTTTCCCAATACTTCTT
This sequence comes from Selenomonadaceae bacterium, assembly GCA_017529085.1. Taxonomy (GTDB): domain Bacteria; phylum Bacillota; class Negativicutes; order Selenomonadales; family Selenomonadaceae; genus RGIG9201. Next base: position 2,924 of record JAFXOC010000584.1, read on the forward strand.
TTATTTGATTTTGTGGTATACCTTTCTCTTGATATTTGTTTACCAGAGTTTTAAGGCTGTCCACAAAATCTTTGGCGGTAGGCTTTTCCGTAACATTTAATATTAGTTGATTTTTTTTCTTTGCCCATTCTTGTTCACGGTTTATTTCAAGCGCAGGAATAGTAAACGCTCTCATTCCGTCCCTGCCTAAGAATTGCCCTTCAAGTTCATAGTTTTCCATGTTTATTCTTTCGGGGGATTGCTCCTTATAATATACTTGTCGGACAATGTAATCCTCGGCAAGATTTTTGAGAAGATTTCTTTCCGATTCGGTATAAATGGGTTCAGAACCAATTAAAAAAGCGTGAACCGGTTCGTTATTCCTTAGAATAAACACTCCCCTTTTTGTGCCATTATTGTCAATATTCTCATCGTAATCGCCATAACCATTATCGTAAATTATTTTCCAGTCTGATTCTTTTTCGTTTGTCGGTGTGGTTATCATTTCACTTGCGTGAGCGTAACTGGAAATGTTATTATAATATTTATCCAATCTATCCTGAATTTCCTGAAAAGTTGTGGTAAATCCGCCGGGAAATTCCAGCTTTTGATCTTTAGCTGAAATATCTTGTTCTTTTATGCCGGGAATCCATTGGTATGTTTCGGTATCTCTGTAATTATCACACATATAGTTCATTAAATCGTATGTAGAATAACATTCTACTTCATTTCCTTGGACAAAAACATTGCAGACCTCTATTTCTTCAATATTGGGAGACTCATAAAATTTATCCGATGGACTCTCGTATAACTCGTTTAAATTTTTAAAAAAGGCTTCTTGAGTTGGGTAAGAATAAATCTTTTCATTGCCGTTTTCATCGACTCTGGTGGGTGTCGTATAAGTCAAAAACGGTGTTTGATTCTCTTCTTTTGCTTTGATTGCTTTTTTTAATGCCTTTTTTATCAAAAA
>JAFXOC010000585.1 GCA_017529085.1 Selenomonadaceae bacterium
GAAGTTTACCTCCATCTCTTAAAATACCCTATGCTAGTCAAAGAATTTATCATCTCGACATTTTGAGAGTTTTTGAAATGCAAATCAGAAACAACGACTTTGCGAACGTAATGTTTTTCGCCTACTCCGTTTTGAAAATCGTAGTAACTGCTGAGAGCGTGAATAACGGAAGGTTCGCCGTTGTCATCGGTTCCAAGGTAGAGCATAACGTGATTTCGGCTAAATAACAAAGCGCCCACGGGGGCGTTTTTTATTTCTTCAAATCGCTGTTCTTCGGTTAGATTCGTTAATTTAACCGATTCGGGCATCGCTTTTTCTTGTTCGTCCGCATCTCGAGGAAGATTAATTCCCATTACGCGATATACGTTCATCACAAAAGAAGAACAATCAACGCCGCCTTCCATGCCGCCCCAACCGTAGGAATAATCTATATAATCAAACGCTGTAAGCACAACCGTCCAAGGTATAAAACTCAAGGGTTCGTAGTCAAAATCATCGTTTTCTTCTATATCCTCCGTTATTTTCGACAACTTTTCCTCTATCTTTTGCGGCATATAAATTTGATCCAAAAATCCAAAAGGAATAATGGGTAAAATTTTCCCGCCCTGAAATTGCAATACTTTATTATCATACGTTAAAATTGCTTTATCGGAGAGAGCGACTATATAATCTTTCGGTCGAACGCACCTGATCCATTCGGCTCTGTCCGTAAATATAAGAGCGTCTTCAACTATCCAACCCGTATAATACGCAGAAACAGCAAAGCAAAATTTACCATCGACGCTTTCATGAAGCACTGCAACGGGTTCCAACGGGTCTAAAGCCGTACCCTGCAAATCGTCGTAATGCAAAAAATTTTTGTCGTCAAAAAAATTTTTCTCTGTAGGTAAAAGCCTTAAATTATCCCGCCGTATCGTCAGCGCATAACGAACGATAATATTTTTCTTTAAGTTTTCAATATTGCAATTTTCTTTTGCGGCTTTAAAATCGCTTTCAGAGATGGGAGAACCGTCGCTGTCATAATATTCGCAAGCGGGTTTTCCGTCGCGGAAAAACTGCTCTGCCTCCAAAATCATCTCCTGCGCTTCGTCAAAACGCAATTTATTGGGAAACTTAGACAAATCTCTGAGAGTCTTGGTTTTTTTTCTAATGCGTTTGTTTACGCCAAATGCATCTATTTCCTCCCATATCGTATTTTCATCTACATATAATTTGTCCATCCAATATTTTAGAGTCGCCCGTTCATCCGTATAAATAGATTCCGACACTTTCAGTTTCCTCCCTGCGGTTCTAATACAAAATGGGTATCGCTTAATTGTCGTATAACATCATGCTCATAATCTGCGTTTATCGAATCATAGCTTAAAAGTTTACGCTGCTTTTCCACTCTTGGGTTGGCTATGGGCGCGGCAGATAACAGATTTTTTGTATAAGGATGGCGGGGATTTGAGAAAATTTCTTGGGTCGATCCCGTTTCCACCAGATAGCCTTTATGTAGCACCCCGATTTTGTCGGAGATATATTTCACCATGCTTAAATCGTGGGCGATAAAGAGATATGCGCATTTCGTTTCCTCTTGAATGTCTTTCATCAAATTCACAACCTGCGCCTGTACCGATACGTCGAGAGCCGATATGCACTCGTCGGCGATAATTAGTTTGGGGTTCATCACCAAGGCTCTCGCTATGCCTATTCGCTGCCTTTGACCGCCGGAAAACTGCCCCGGGTAACGGCTGCCGTGTTCGGGCAAAAGCCCCACCTTTTGCAAGATTGCCGCGACTTTTTCCTCAAGCTCCGTTTTAGACTCGCAAAACCCGTGGATTTTTAAGCCTTCCCCTATAATATCCGCAATTTTTTTGCGGGGATTAAGGCTTGACATCGGATCTTGAAAAATCATCTGCATATCTTTTCTGAGCATTTTACGGGTGGATCTGTCCATGTTTCCCGCTATATTTTTACCGTTAAACTCAATATCGCCTTCCGTTGGGTCGTAAAGCCTGATAACGCTGCGTCCCACCGTGGTTTTGCCGGAGCCTGATTCGCCCACAAGTCCGAAAGTTTCGCCGGGAAAAATGTCGAAAGACACGCCGTTGACCGCTTTTACCGTAAACTCGCGGGATATTTTAAAATGCTGACGCAGATTTTTTACCTTTAACAATGGTTCGTTCGTCATAAACTCGCCGCCTTCGCCCGTTCTATCCTATATTTTAGTTCCTTCGGCATCTCGACTTTCGGCGCGTCGGGGTGTAGCAACCAAGTAGCGACTTCGTGAGTTTCGGATATTTTAAACATGGGAGGAGCCGCCTTTTCGTCTATAGCCATAGCGTATTCGTTTCTCGGCGCAAAAGCATCGCCTTTAGGTTCATAGAGTAAATTCGGCGGGCTTCCGGGTATTGAAAACAACCTTTCTTCTTCCGTCTCCAAACTCGGCATTGACAGCAACAATCCCCAAGTGTAAGGATGCTGCGGGTCGTAAAATATATCCTCCGCTGTTCCGCGTTCCACAATTTTTCCGGCGTACATCACGCAAACGAAATCCGCAACCTTCGCCACTACTCCCAAATCGTGGGTTATAAATATTACCGAAAGATTCATCTTTGCCTGAATATCTTTTATCAAATTCAAAATCGTTGCCTGAACGGTTACGTCAAGCGCAGTTGTCGGTTCGTCGCAAATCAAAACTTTCGGCTCGGAGGAAAGCGCGGCGGCTATGACGATTCTTTGACGCATACCGCCCGAAAGTTGATGAGGGTAATTGTTTATTCTCTTTTCAGCCTCTAAAATACCTACGGTTCTTAAAAGTTCGACGGCTCTTTCCTTTGCGTCGCTCTTTGAATAACTTTTGTGAAGAATCATTCCCTCCATAAGCTGTTTGCCGATGGTCATGGTAGGGTCAAGGCTTGTCATGGGGTCTTGAAACACCATGCCTATATGTTTGCCGTTGATTTTTCGGCGCATTTCCTTTTCATTTAGCGACAACAAATCAATATATTCGTTACCGTTATAACGATAGAGAATTTGTCCGCCGTTTATTACGGCGTTATCCTCCAAAAGTCCCGTTACGGCTTTCATGGCGACTGATTTTCCCGATCCCGATTCGCCGACTATCGCGACGGTTTTTCCCTTCGGCAGATCCAAATCAACGCCCCGAATAACATGAACGTCTCCGATATTTCCGCGAAAACTTATGTCCAGTCCCTTGACAGAAAGTATATTTTCAGGCATTACACATCTCCTATTTTGGGAGAGAGCGCTCGGCGAAGACCGTCCCCCACCAGATTAAAACCAAGCATTAAAAACGCCAACACAAAGATAGGCGGCATTATTTGATACGGCAAAATTGTAATATTGTTAAACCCGGCTTCTATCAAAGATCCCACCGAACATTGAGGCAAAACTATGCCGACTCCGACGAAACTTAAAAAGGCCTCGGTGAAAATCGCGACGGGTATGGAAAACATAACTTGAGTAATGACCGGACCCACGATATTCGGCAAAATCTGCTTAAACATAATATGAAAATTTCCCGCGCCTAAAGTGCGGCTCGCCAAAACATATTCCCTTTCTTTTAACTTCAAACATTCCGCTCGCGCAATCTTGCTCATGCCTATCCATTCGGTAATCAACAATGCAGCTATAACAAGTCCTATGCCCTTAGTCATAAAAATAGCAAGCACGGAAATAATTACCAAAGTAGGAATACAGCCGATAATCTCTATAAAACGCTGCATCAAATTATCGCAAACGCCGCCGAAATAACCCGAAATAAGACCGTAACTCATGCCGATAATCATATCGATCAAAATCGCCACAAAAGCTATAAGCAAAGATACTCTGGCGCCGTGCCAAGTTCTCGTCCAAAGGTCTCTACCCATATCGTCGGTGCCGAAAAGAAAAGTCTTATCTGAAAAATATCCCGTTGTCCCTCCGGCAAATTGAGGAGAAAGACTTTTTGCCACAACTTCCGCGCCGGTTGCGTCCGTTATCGCCACAATCTCGTCGTATTCGTAAAAACTTAAGAGAGGCGCGAATATGGCAAACACTATAACGAAAACAATCAAAGCCGCTCCCAAAAGAGCGAATTTATCCTTTGCAAATTGACGCGCCACATTTTTCCAATAGTCCGTCGAAGCAAAACGCGCATCATCAACGCTATCCCTGCGAGGAAGAAATCGGAAATCCTCCTTAACGGGGGTATAATTATTTTCCATCAAACTTTCTCCTTCGCAGTCAATCTTATTCTCGGATCGATAATCACATAAAGTATATCAAGAATAAGCATTATTCCTATGTAAAGCGAGGAAAACAGAATGCTTAACGCAAGCACATAATTATAATCTATGCCTTCTCCCGCTATAGCGTCGACCATCAATTTACCCAAACCGTTTACCCCGTAAATTTTTTCCATAACCATAGCGCCGGTTAAAAGATCGACCACAAGCGGCGCTATAACCGTCACTACGGGAATAAGAGCGTTCCTTAAAACGTGTTTCCTGATAAGTTTAAACCCGTAAAGTCCCCTGGACTTTGCAAGTTTTACATAGTCGCTGTCAAGAACTTCAAGCATTTCATTACGCGTAAATCTCGCAACCGTCGCAATCGAAATTAAACTAAGCGACACGGCGGGCATAATAGCGGAGAAGAAAAAATTCGACGGATCGAAGAAATACGGAAAAAACGGAATTTTATAAGCGAAAAAATACTGTAAGAAAATCATAAAAACATAAGACGGAACACAAACGCCCAAAATAGAGCAAATCGTGCAGAACCTATCTATAAATTTTCCCCTGTTAAGCGCGGCGGCAATCCCCATCATAAGCCCCACACCCGAGCCGAACAAAATAGACATTACGCCGATTTTAAACGAATTTTCCATACAGACTAAGATGATGGGCATAATGGGCGCGCCGTTATAAAGTGAAGTGCCGTTGCCGAGATCCCCTTGCAAGAGTCTTGCCATATAATCCGCAAATTGAATCGGTATAGGTCTGTCAAGCCCCAATTCAATTCTCTTAAGCTCAATCATCTCCGCTGTCATACGCTCAACGGGAAACGGATCCCCCGGCATTATCCGAACCAGCACAAACAGAGTGAAAATTATTATAAATAAGGTGACAACCGACATTAAAATTCTTTTGGTAATATATTTTGCCATAGCATTTCCTTACATCTTTGATTAAAAATATTACTTTCTTTCTTATCTCTCTTTTTTTTAAAAAAGAGAGATAAGAAAGAAAGTAACAAAGAAAGAAAAGAGAGAAAAAATAAAGACATACCGCTATTTTACCTTAGCGGATTTAAACACGCGGTCGACACCGGCGGTGTGATATTCGATGCCCGAAACTTTGGGAGATGTTAAGATAACGTTGGTGTTGGTGAATAAGGGAGCGATAACCGCTTGCTCAAAAAGAATTTTTTCGGCCTTATACATTGCGTCCCAACGAGCGTCATAATTAATAGCCAAATTACCTGTGGAGCAGTCGGAGATTATTTTGTCGTATTCGGCGCTGCTCCAATATTCGGTGCTTTTAGCGTTTGATGTTGTCCAAAGGTTAAGGAACGTCATGGGATCATCGTAATCGGGACTCCAGTTCGCAACCGCTATATCAAAGTTGTCGGTGGAAAAATTTCTGAGGTATTCGGCTTTAGGAACGGGTTGAAGCGTGACGGTAAGTCCGGGCAAATTAGCTTCTAATTGGGATTTTACCGCCTGAACGATTTTCGTTATTCTGTCCCCGCTATCGTTTGAATAAAGGAGATGAATGTTAAATTCGTCCCTATTTAATTCTTTTTTCGCTTTATCGAGATGTTCGCGGGCTTTTTCTAAGTTAAAAGAAACGTAATCCTTGTAACGGTCTTGATTTTCCGAGAAGAATTTACCCGTTTTGACATTTGCGGAAAATTTTTGAGGAACAGCGGTATAAGTGGGTAGAGAGCCGTCCATTAAGTAGTTGTTCACTAAAGAATTTCGGTCTATTGCGTTTGTAATCGCAAGTCGCATATTGACATTGGTAAGAACGCCGCCGTGATGATTTTTGGGATCTTGATTGAAGGAAATGTAGTATAAAGAGCCTTCCGGTATAAAACTTAATTGTTTGGATAACTCCGAATCGTTTTTAATGTGTTCCACTTGCTCACCCGCAACTTTTACCACCTGCAAAGTACCGTTCTTAAAGGCGGTAAGCGCATTGTCGGAAGACAACACCACTTGATAGCGAAGTTCCTTTAAAGATATGCGATTTGCGTCCCAATAGGATTCGTTTTTCTTTAACGCGATATTTGAGGTTCCGGGAATATAGTTGTCGAGGGTAAACGCGCCGTTAGAGATAAAAGTATCGGGGCTTGTACCGTAGGAACCTTCCTTTACGCTGTTGTAGAATTTTTCGTTAATTGGGTAGAAAGAGGGAAAACTCATAAGAGCGGGGAAGAAAGACACGGGAGCGTCGAGAGACACCACAAGAGTCTTGTCGTCCTTTGCCGTTACGCCTAATGTGGAGGGATCTGCGCCTTTTATAACGGCTTCGGCGTTCTTTATGCACGCAACCGTAGAGTCGAAAATAAAGGCGTACTCGTCCGCAATTTTACAATGCCTTCTCCACGCAAAGACGAAATCGTGGGCGGTAACGGGATCTCCGTTAGACCATTTTGCGTCCCTAAGATGAAAAGTGTATTCCTTACCGTCTGCGGAAACTTCAAAACTTTCGGCTATGGCGGGAATTGCGTTGCCCTTTTCGTCAAGCTGCATCAGACCGTCGATACAATCGGCAACAACCTCAAAAGAATAGCTGTCTTGCATATGCGCCGTATCGAGAGTCACAACGGTGGAGCCGAGCATAACTTTTAATTCGTTCTCCGAAGTCCCTCGTCCACAGGCAGTAACCAAAAACAACAAGCCTATAAGCGGAAATATGAAAAATCTTTTTAATTTAGGTTTCAAATTCATTCCCCTTTCAGAATATTTGTATCCGCATTTTATCACATAAAAAATTTTTATTCAATGAGATATGTAAGTATACAAAGAAATTTTTATTTTGTTTAAAACGCTTGACAGATTTTTTGTAAATTGAAAAAATTGAGACGAATATGAATTCAACAAAAAAAGAGCTAAAACTACAAATATTGTCTTAAGCTCTTTTTATGTAAAATACATTTTTTATCTCACAAACATAACCTTGCAAAACATTTCGCGCCGTTCTTTCATCAAATCAAACGCCTGCTCATATTCTGCCAGCCCAAACCGATGAGTTATAAGCGGCTTTACTTTCAGCTTCCCTTCTTTCATAGCTAAAAGCGCCGTTTCCCAATCGTTTTCTTTATGCAAAAAACTACTGTTCCATGTCCCCACAATCCGAAGTTCTTTTCTCATTATCTTCCAATATCCGTTTTGAGAAAGCGTCATCTTTCCCTCTGGATTTCCCAAACATAAAACCGTTCCAAAATTTTTCGCCGCCGAAATACAATCTTCCAACGCCTTCGATACGCCCGTTCCCTCAATACAAACGTCCACGCCTCTGCCTTTCGTCACTTCCATAACTTTCTCTTTTATATCCGTCGTATTTATCGCAAGCGGAAACCCTAATTTTTTCGCAAACTCAATTTTATCCTCAGATCGCCCAACCATAATAACATTCTTTACTCCTGTAACCCTCGCCCATTCTCCCAAAATAAGCCCTATCGTTCCGATACCGTAAATAAGAATCGTATCGTTAGCCTTTGCGCCGCTTTTACGAAAAGCGTGTATAGCAACCGCCGCAGGTTCTGTCATTGCCGCTTCTTCAAAGCTCACGTTGTTTGGTATTTGACAAAGGTTTTTCACTTTAACCGCAAGATATTCCGCCATCGCCCCGTTTCTTCTTGAGCCGTAATAGTCGTAATCGGCGCACTGGGCGTAATCCCCATTTGTGCAAGCATCGCATTTTCCGCACGGAATAAGCGGAAACACC
>JAFXOC010000586.1 GCA_017529085.1 Selenomonadaceae bacterium
ACCGTGGACGAATACATGATATACGAAGCGAAAACGCTTGGAGCCAAGGCGTATTTGCTGATTGTGTCCTTATTGTCCGACGAAGAGTTAACGCGGTTTATCAAAATCGGCGACGACTTGGGAATAAGCGCATTGGTTGAGACGAGAACGGAAGAAGAAATAAAGCGAGCGTTAAAAGCGGGCGCGAGGATAATCGGCGTGAACAACAGGAACTTGGAGGATTTTTCCGTCGACATGGAGCGGGGAAAAAGTTTGAGGGAACTTGTGCCGCCCGATATACTCTTTGTCACGGAAAGCGGGGTAAAGACTGCGACCGATGTTAAAGCGATAAAAAACATGGGGGCAGACGCTGTGTTAATCGGCGAAACCATGATGAAAGCGGAGGATAAAAGGGCGAAGTTGGAGGAACTAAAGGGCGAGTTATGACAAAGGTAAAATTTTGCGGATTGTCACGCATTGATGACATTATCGCCGCCAACGAAACAAAACCCGACTATATAGGCTTTGTCTTTGCGGAAGGCAGCAAAAGACGCGTAAGTTTCGATGTTGCTTGCAAGTTAAAAACGGCTCTTTCCCAAAATATTAAATCCGTCGGCGTGTTTGTGAATGAGGAAGTAAAGAAAACGGCGAATATCGCCAACGACGGGGTGATAGACATAATCCAGCTCCACGGCGACGAGGACGGGGAATATATTAAAACCTTGCGAAATTTAACGGATAAACCTATAATACAAGCCGTAATTCTAACCGACGAATTAAGCGTTGAAAAGGCGAATAAGAGCGCGGCGGATTTTGTCTTGCTTGACGCGGGACGGGGCGAGGGTAAAACCTTTGATTGGGAATTGGCAAAAAAAATAACCCGCCCGTATTTTTTGGCGGGAGGATTAAACGAAAAAAACGTAGCGGAAGCCGTGACAAAATTAAATCCTTACGCCGTGGACGTAAGCGGGGGAATTGAAACCAACGGGAAAAAAGACCAAGCAAAAATGAAAAGTTTTATTCGAGTCATCAACGATATACCTAACAATGTATGGCGAAAGGAGTCTAAATGAAAAAAATTTTAACGATTATTACAACCGTATGCGTATTGAGTTTTTTTGCATTATCTGCCGATTGTCGGGCGGAAAGCGCCATACGCTATTTTACCCAAGGAAAAGATGTCAAAGGCAGCGATACGCCTTACGGCAACAATATTTCCATAGGAAAATACGCGCAAACGGAGGACGCTAAAATTTACTATGAGGTATACGGCAAAGGAACGCCTGTCTTTATCTTCCACGGCGGCGGCGTGGGGACGCCTTACGAGATGGGAAAAATCATAGATAAACTTCGGAACGATTATCAAGTTACGGTAGTTTCCACACGAGGTCACGGACGCTCGGAAATTGGACACAATCCTCTGACTTACGAGCAAAAGGCGACCGATATGGCGGCGGTTATGGGGCAGGTTACGTCAAAACCCGCCGTTATAATTGGATTTAGCGACGGCGCGTACGCCGCATATAAAGTCGCCGCCATGTTTCCCGAAAAGGTGGACAGAATTGTTGCCATTGGAGCGGGGACAGTCGAAAAAGGATTTTTTAAGGGCGATTTATTGGTATCGGAACTTGAAAAAATCGATCCCGCTTTTGTGGCGCAGCAAAGGTTGATTATGCCTGAACCGGAGCGTTGGCAGGAATTTTGCTCCAATTATATGAAATTCTGGCGAAGTATGGAAGTGGGTAAAAACCCGTTGTCGTATATAAAATGCCCCGTACTTTTAATAGCGGGGGACGAAGACGACCACGCGCCCATTGCGACAATACTTAGCGCGCATCAGCTAATCCCAAATTCCAGACTTTGCATAGTCCCCAAAGCGTGGCACACGGCGTTTTTAGACAATTTTGACGTGACATGGACGGCAATCAATCAATTTCTGAGTACGAAACATCAAGATTTATTGCCAAGTAAAAAAGTAGAATATAATTCTCGTTATAAATAAAAAATACAAAATAAACAAATTTATCGAAACTATAAAAAAACCACAAAACTAACAACAAACGCACCCGGGAGTCCAGAGGGCAATGCCCTTTGGCGGGGTCAAGGGGCAGCGCCCCTTGTAGGGTTTGGGGCGAAGCCCCAACAAGAGAAAGGAAATAACATGAACAATAGCGGAAGGTTTGGAGAGTTTGGCGGGCGGTACATACCGGAGACGCTGATGAATGCGGTTATAGAGTTAGAGGGAGCCTACTTCAAGTATAGGGAGGACGAGGGTTTTAGGAAAGAATTTGCGGAGCTTTTGGAGGATTACGGAGGCAGACCGTCGAGACTTTATTTTGCAAGAAGGATGACCGAGGATTTGGGCGGCGCGAAAGTTTATTTGAAGCGGGAGGATTTGAACCATACCGGGGCGCATAAGATAAACAACGTGCTTGGTCAGGCGTTACTTGCTAAGAAGATGGGGAAGACAAGACTTATTGCGGAGACCGGCGCGGGACAACACGGGGTTGCGACTGCGACGGCGGCGGCTCTGTTTGGTATGGAATGTGTTATTTATATGGGGGAGGAAGATACGAAGCGGCAGGCGTTGAATGTTTATCGAATGAAACTCTTGGGAGCAGAGGTTCACGCTGTTTCTGCGGGAACGGGAACGCTTAAGGACGCGGTGTCGGAAACTTTTCGGGAGTGGACGAGACGTATAGTCGATACGCATTATTGCTTGGGTTCTTGCATGGGACCTCATCCTTTTCCCACTATGGTGAGGGATTTTCAGTCGGTTATATCTAAGGAAATCAAGGAACAGATGTTGTTGAAGGAAGGCAGATTGCCGAACGCCGTTATAGCTTGCGTAGGCGGCGGATCTAACGCTATCGGCAGCTTTTATAATTTTATCGAGGATAAAGAAGTTGAATTAATCGGCTGCGAGGCGGCGGGTCGGGGGATTGATACTTTTGAGACGGCGGCGACGCTGAACGTGGGGAAGGTCGGAATTTTCCACGGCATGAAGTCTTATTTCTGCCAAGATAAATTCGGGCAGATAGCGCCCGTGTATTCGATTTCGGCGGGGTTGGATTATCCCGGGGTAGGCCCCGAACACGCGGATTTATTCAAAACGGGACGGGCTAAATATGTGGCGATTACGGACGAAGAAGCGGTGGAGGCTTTTGAATATCTGCCGAAGGTTGAAGGGATTATCCCCGCTATCGAATCGGCGCACGCAGTCGCTTACGCCATGAAAATCGCGCCTAACATGAGCAAAGATAAAATTATCGTTATAACAATATCGGGACGCGGCGACAAGGACTGCGCCGCTATAGCAAGGTTCAGGGAAGGAGTGGATATAGATGAATAGAATCGAAAAAGCCTTCGAGCAGGCGGGAAAAGCATTCATACCCTTTATAACCTGCGGGGACCCGAATTTAGAGACTACGGAGAAAATCATAAAAGCGGCGGCGGAGAACGGCGCGGACGTGATTGAACTGGGGATTCCGTTTTCAGACCCGACGGCTGAAGGAATCGTTATACAGTCGGCGAATATCAGAGCGTTAAAGAGCGGGGTTACAACGGATAAAATCTTCGACCTGGTAAAAAGGGTAAGGCAGGAAGTGAAAATTCCGCTGGTGTTTATGACTTACGCCAACGTGATTTTCGCTTACGGACAAGATAAATTTTTCTCCGTTTGCCAAGAAGTCGGGATCGACGGGTTGATTTTGCCCGATTTGCCGTATGAGGAACGGGGCGAATTTGCCGATACGGCGAAAAAATACGGTGTCAGCCTTATATCAATGATAGCGCCCACGTCGGAAAAGAGGATCGCGGAAATCGCAAGCGAGGCGGAAGGCTTTTTGTATATAGTGTCCAGTTTGGGCGTTACGGGAGTCAGAAGCGAGATAAAGACGGATTTAAACGCCGTCATGGATATTGTAAGGGGATACGCAAAAATTCCCTGCGCCATAGGTTTTGGCATCAGCGACGCGGAGCAGGCGCGAAAAATGGCGGCGATAGCGGACGGGGTCATTGTGGGTTCGGCGATTGTGAAGCTTATCGAAAAGCACGGCGAGGATGCGCCGAAATTTGTAGGGGAATACGTTAAAAGCATGAAAGCCGCCGCTATGGAATCCATAGGCGCGGGCGAAAAACGCATGGGGATATTAGGCCCGGCGGGTACGCACAGCGAGGCGGCGGCGGAATATTTTTGCAAGGTTACGAATGAAAATCCGATTTTTACGAGATACGACGAAATTCACGAGGCTTTAGCCGCCGTTAAGGACGGGCGTATGGATTTGGCGTTCGTTCCCGTCGAAAATTCGCTTGAAGGCTCTATCAACATAACCCTTGACATTCTCGCCGCAAGCGACGATTTGAAAGTAACAAGGGAGCTTATATGGCCTGTTCGCAACTTCCTCATGGCAAAATGCGACATAAAAGACGTTAAATACATCTATTCCCATCCGCAGCCTATTTCACAATGTTTCGGCTACCTAAGCGAACATTTCCCATACGCCGAAATCGTAAAAGTCGCGAGCACGGCAAAGGCGGCGCAGATAGCGGCAAACGGCAAGGATAAGGGGATAGCCGCTATTTGCACGTTAAACGGCGGCAAACTTAATTCGCTTAATATGTTGGCGGAAAATATCGAGGACAATCCCAACAACTGCACGAGATTTTTCGAGATAAAGCGAGCCGAGAACGCCGAAATTTTATCGGACGTTTCCAAAACTCTAATCATTTGTCAAATAGACGGACGTAAACCGGGGAGTCTTTGCGATGTGCTTACCGAGTTTAAAAACCGCAACGTAAACATGACCAGAATCGAATCGCGTCCAGCAAGAACGGAGCTTGGCGCGTATATCTTCTTTTTTGAGCTTGAAACCGCTTCCGACGATGATAATTTAAAATCTGCGCTTGAAGCTGTTAGAGAGAAAACCATTTGGCTGCGGAATTTGGGGGCGTTTCCGGTGATTGACGCTACTTTGGCAAAAAAAGCAAAAAACTGTTGACAACGACTTTTTTAATATGCTATACTGTCTTAGTCACGGAGAGTTGTCCGAGTGGTTGAAGGAGCACGACTGGAAATCGTGTGTGCGCTATCACGTACCGAGAGTTCGAATCTCTCACTCTCCGCCATTTTAGATATTGATTAACCGCAGAGTTTTTGCTCTGCGGTTTTTTGTTCTGTGACTAAAGTTTTAATTTTTGTTCTTCACAGTCGACCTCCCCACCGCCTGCGGTGATTCCCCCCCCCTTCAATGGAGGCTATAGATGCCGCGAATAACGAAAAGTTCACTTATTCACCTTGTATAGTCTTGCATACACTTCGCCGGCTTCGTAAATCCAACCTTTTTCATCTACTTCCTCATGCAAAAGCACCAAATTTTCATCGTACGGCGCAAGGTAAAAGAGCACCCCGTCTCCTTTTTCCACCAACAGATGTGTGAAATTATACTTTTTTATAAATTCCTTATAATCTATCGCGCCCGAGGTCAGATCATAGTATTCGCCTATTATGTTAAAAGCTAATCCGCTGTTTTTCGGCGCAAATATCTCGGGTCTGCCGTCTATATAGCATTTTAAGCCGCGAAACTCGGGGTACGAACCGGAATTAAACCCCGTGAACAATCGAATATCCTCTATATCGTTGTTTTCAAGCAATATATCGACCGTATCTTTATATTTGGCGTTCGTATAATCCGTCGCGCTATACATTGACTGGAACGCCAGGTGAATAAAGATGAGAGACGGCAGCACAACCGCCAGAAATCCCTTTGTTCTCCTTAGATTATCATTTGACTTGTAAAAAGCCAAAAAGAAAATCAGCGATATAAAAACCCCCGCAAGGTAAAGTATATATACTACGGGCATAGGGGTCAGCGTCTCCATCGCAAAAAGTCGGTAGAAGATGTAAATATACAGCAAGATAAACGGCAGAATTTTATAAAATCCCAGTTCCGTTTGAAAGAGTTTGAAACGATAATCTTTGAATGCGAATGGGAAGATAAGAGTTCCCATCATGTAAAACCAAAACATATTTCTTATCGAAAGAAGTCCCAGCAAGCCTATGCCCAAAAAGAGGAGGGTAAGGTAGAGCGGGATTTTTTTCTTTGCCAGCATAAAAAAGCCGAAAAATAGCGTTATGAAGAAAAATCTGAAATTTTTCTCGAAAGCGGGCGGTTTTATCTCGCTAATCCACGCGTGAACGCCGGGATCATACGAGGTAAACAGAAAGAACATCGCCTTTATTCCGTACGGGTTTATAAGAGCTATGACAAAAGAAGCGATTATCGCATAAACAAGCGGTTTAACGTCGAACTTTTCGCATATGTATTCTTTGTCAATCTCAGTATACTTGTCCGCCAAAAAAGTTGCTATAAAGGGCAAAGTCAAAATGAAAATAAGAGGCCACACAGCGCAGTGTAGGTTTACCGTTAAAAGCGAAGATATAGGAAGCGCAAAGAGATATTTTTTATCGTTGGTTTTGGCGTATTTGATAAGAAAAAAAACTTCCGTCAAGAACACGAGCGTGGATAAAATCTGAGGGCGAGTCAACAGGAACGAAGGTATGACGAAAACCCCAACGGCAAGGGTAAGCGCCTTTGAAACGGCAACATTGTTTTCAGTTAAAAGCGAGCAGGTTTTTTCGTAAACAAAAAGGGTACAAAAACCGATCAAAAATACAAACGTCATAAAAACTTCCGCGCCGAAATTATCGTAAAGCGCCCAATAAATCACGTCCGTCAGCCATTGTTCAAGGACAAAGTTAATATTTTCGTGAAGGGTAAAAGGTTCGGTATAAGGAAAACCGTTCTCAAAGACAAAACGCCCGCTGTTTAATATAAACCAAAGATCGTTATCAAAAATCCAACGCATAAAAAGAAGCCCTGAAAAGGGCAGTAAAAAGAATAAAATTTTAGCACCGATGTTTCCTATATTCAAGTTTTGTCACCTCTGTAAGCGTTTCAACCTTCTCCTATCTTCTCCGCCAATCTTTCAAAATCCTTCACAAAATTTACAATACTTCTTTGATAAGTCCTCCCCGAAAAAGCTATATGCGGCAACGGTATAAAAGGCGTACTCCCCGCTATCGCCTGATACATAGGATCCGCCACAATCAAATCCGCCGATTGAAATTTTTCCTTAAGCTCCTTTTCACCCTCGAAAACCTCGTCCCCTTCCCTCATCAACACCTTCTCCGTCGAAGTCGCCGCGACAACGGTAATCTTATCCCCAATCTCCTCCTCAATCGCCGCCGCCAACGACGCTGCCACTATACTTTCATGTATCAGATAAATTCGTTTTTGTTGGGCTCCGCCCAAACCCGCCAAAGGGCGCTGCCCTCTGGACTCCCGCCAAAGGGCTTTGCCCTCTGGACTCCCGGGTGCGTTTGTTTGAGTTTCGGTGTATAAGATTGAAGTTTGGTTATGTTTTATAATTTTTAGTAGTTTTTCTTTTAAACGTCCCACGGGAAGTCCTACGATATAAGGCGTTCCCCACGCTTTTTCCATAGCTTTTGCGGCGGCTAACCCTCCGTAACTTACTACCACGTTCATTTTCGCTTTACTTGCCTTAAAAAGTTCGTCTAAGTCGCTTCCCATTGCGAATTTTGCCACCACCGGAACGTCGTTTTCTTCAAAAAATTCCACAATCGCCTTATCCGTTCCGTTTATGGCAAAATCTAAAGGAGTCAGTCCCAAAATATTTACGCCGTCCGGTTTTTCTTCAACTTTTGGAATTTTTTCTGTTATCATATCCGCCAATTTTTTTAGAGCAAGTGAAATTCCAATCGAATAATCCCGCATTGAATTTGTGGGAAGCGAAAAAGTAGGAATTTTCGTGTTCTTTTCGATAACTCTGGCAATTCCCCTTAAATCTATTCCAAGCATGGCGGGCATCTGCGCCGACAACAACGCGACAAAACGCGGCTTTTGCAAAAGAGCCGTTTCTGTCACCTCGTCTATAAATTTTCTGTCATTTCCCAAGATAGCGTCCTGTTCGGTAAGTCCCGAAATATATAAAAGAGTTTTAGAATCAAACCATCGAGGCTCGTCGTGCGTCGTATAAGTAGAATTGCACCCCGAAGGGTCGTGCACCACTATCATCCCGCCAAGCTCAAAAAGCGCGCTAATCGCCCCGAACACATCCGCCGAATATGTGGATATTATCGAATTTACCTGCTTCATATATGTCTCCGTTAATGTATAGTAATACCTGTTATATCTTATTTCTGCTTATAACGCTAAATTTCCTTTAAGCTTTTGAAGTTTTTACGTTACTATTCATAGGTCAAATCTTTCATCGCCTATAACAACGATTTTTTGATAATGTCTTAGATAAAACTTTACTAAAAAATACGTGTGCTGTATAATGGGAAAAAAACACAATACGAAAAATAGAAGGGATGACACAAAAATGAAGAAAATTAGTTATACCGAACAAATTGATATTATTATTGATATGTTAAAAGAGGACATTCATAGATTAGATACGTTGCCTGATTTAGAAGCAAAAATCGAAGCGCATAAAGGATTAATGAATATTGGAGTTATGGATGAACATGGTAATTTGACTGCTCCATACGTTGCGTTGAGGAATCAATATGTATAGTAAAAAGACCAATCTTGTCTTTGGTTTTCACGGTTGCGATAAAGACATAAGAGATATAGTTATAAATGGCGGCGAATTAAAACCAAGCCTTAACTCGTATGATTGGCTTGGGAATGGTATTTATTTTTGGGAGGCAGATCCGCAAAGGGCTCTTGAGTGGGCCAAGCAAGCCGCATTGAGAAAGTCCAGTTCAGTAAAGACACCGGCAGTTTTAGGAGCAATTATAGATTTAGGGAATTGTCTTGATCTTATGAATCGACAATCGATTCCTATGTTGCAGTACGGCTATGAATGGTTAAAAATAAGTTACAAAAAGCAATATAAATCTCTACCTCAAAATAAAAATGTAAAAAATAATGCAGATATGCTTTATCGTGATTTGGATTGCGCTGTTATTCAAAAAATACATGAGTTGGCTACTAAAAATCCAAATATGATGCCGTTTGATTCAGTTCGCGGATTATTTATTGAAGGCAAAGAACCTTATGCAGGTTCGGGTTTTAGAGAAAAAACTCATATTCAGTTATGTATAGTGAATCCTAATTGTATTAAAGGATATTTTCTTCCAAGGAAATTGAATAGCGAATATCAAATTCCGTAAGGTTAATAGCTAAACCTAAAAATACCGCAAAAAGACCCTCCTCTAAGAGAAGGGTCACAGAGTGTAGACTTATTATTATTTATTCACGGAACTCTCCCCCCCCTACCCCCCCCTCTAGGAGGGGGCTTGGTTAGAGACAATTCAATATTTTGGCTCAAAAGCAGTAATCCGAGTGCCTCCCTCCTGGATGGAGGTGCCCGAAGGGTGGAAGGAGAGCCATGAAGAGCACAATATTTATTGATTTGTCTACACTCTGAACCTTGAGGAATTAACCTCAAGGTTGTTCTTTTGTTAGCTCTTAGCCGTCAAGCCTGACCCGTTCCAGTTATAAGTCACATCGTCAAATTGCACCGTAATGGTGTTGCTGGAGGTTATGTCTTCCGCCGCGGATAATTTTACGGTTGCGCCGTTTGTAAAAGTTGCGGTAAATTCTTTCGACGTTCCCGTGAACGAAGCAATATCCGTGGTTTTCGTGTCTATGAATACCACTTTATCGCCTGCCGTGGCGTTTTGCAACACATCGTTGCCCATTTTATGACCTACGTAGTAAACGGTGTTTCCGTTGCCCGAGCCTACGATGGTATCGTTGGTTCCGTTGCTGAAACCTTCGTCAAGTCCGCCGCCGCCCCATACTTCGTCAAAATCCTTGCTTTTAGAGACTATAATAGTCTGGTCGAGATCGTTTGAACCAAGCACCGCGCCAACGTGACCCGCGCTTGCGTCAATCGTGCCCAAACCTTCCGAAATATACGGCGTTGCCCAGCCTAAGCCCTTTTGATTTCCTGCGACGCCGCTTTCTATAGAATCTGCAGAAGTGAATATAAGACTTGTGCTTTTGCCTTGACCGATATGGAAATTCGCTTCCTTGACGAATTTCATATATTTGCCGCTGTCGCTCATGTCAACGCTTACAATACCGATATTGCCGCCATAGTCGTAGATAAATTCGTTTTGAGCCTCTGTTCCCTCCAAGGTCAGACTTCCTTCGGACTCGGAGCCTATCATGACTTTGCCGCTTTCGGGCGTAATAAGCTTAAATGTGCTGTACGAAGTATCAACCGCTACGACATCGCTTCTACCCTTTTCGGCGCCGAAATCAAAATTTTGCGCGACATTATCGCCGCCGCCTTTATGAAGCGCAAAAGTGGTGTTCCTATACTTACCCGCAGAAACCAACGTATCGTTTAAGCCTGCATTGGTGCCGCCGTCCAATGTATCCCTGCCGCCGACAGCCGTAATTGTTTGCGGCGTCCAACCGGTCGCGGCTATGAGGCTGCCTTTGTTTTCGCCCACCTGTACCAAACCGCTTGAGGTTATTTGGTAGCATCTTGTATCTGCGGTATTGCCCTTTGCAGCGAGGTTTATGTAGTAATTGTTGGTGTTATAAGTGGAACTAATGCCGATACTCGGGAAATAAATACGGTCATCGTATACAAGCTCTGATGAGGAAACTTTAAATTTCGCAAGTTCATCGGCATCGAAACTTGAAACCACAAAAACGTCCGTATTGTTTTCAAGCGCGGAAGGCGCGCCGCTTCCCGTTTGAAATCCGAAATCCCAAATTCTTACGCTGCCTTCGGTATAGCCCGTAAAATCGAAAACATCGTTTCCGCTGCCGCCTGTAACGGAGGTCTCTTTTGTGCTTGTAGTGTTGTCAAGCTTAATATAATCGGCGTAAGCGGAGCCAACTACGGAAGCGCAACTGTTTCCCTGTACTTCGCCCACTATGTTAAGCGGCGCGTTATTAGCGTTTAGGTTTAACATAGTTTGATAAGAATTATACGCTTTTGCCCTAAAAGAGCTGCTTTCCTTTACAACAAGCATATCGTAACTGTCGGTAGTGTCAATAAATTTAAACGTTGCGTCGTCTTTAAGACTACCGATTTTAATATCGTCCGCAAAGGAACCGGAATCGTATAAAACTATCCCCGCGCCGTTGACGGTTGAAGTCGTTTCAAGTACCTTGCCGTCCTTGTCCAAGCTTAAATCTATTCTGTCTATGTCTATATATCTGCCGGTACCGCCTTTAAACTTTACGTTTCCGCCTATACCCGCGGCTTTTATGGACTCATCGTTATTGTAAACGCCTAAATTTCCGCTTGAATAGCTTGCGGTAAAAGCGTACCAACTCGTCCGCGTCCCCGAAGAAAGTCGAACATAATCGCCGTTCTCGGATTCAACGGTAAGGTTTCCGCCGGTTATTCCGTCTTCTAAGCGCAACTGGGTAGAAGTGCCGTCGTTTAACTTTATATTCCCACTGCCGCCTGACATCTCATCAATCTCAATGGTATTGCCTGTGCCGGATACAACGAAAGCGTCAAGCGAACCGCCCGATACGCTGTCGATTGAAAGTGTCAAATTAGAGCCTATGGAATTTTGAACGTAAAGTTTGCCGTCCGCCAAAAGATCAACTTCCGTATCTGAACCGCTAGTGCCGACCACGCTTGCAACGCCGCCTGAAATGGTATTGATTGTACTGTGGGCGTTTTTACCCGATATTATAAGCGAAGCGTCGGAAACTTCGCCGACCTTGTAATAATTGGAACTGTCGCGGTTACTTCCAAGCTCAACAGCTCCTTTTACGCTTGAAAGAGAAATAGCTACGTCTGCCCCTGTGTAAACCGTGCCTATACCGCTTGCGCCGGATAGTGTAAGACCATCGGAATTTCCCAAAATATCCACCGATCTTAAATATGTACCGCTTAATGCCGCAACGTTCTTTTCGCCGTCGTCTAAGCCACCGCCGACAAAAGTCACGCTTTTCGCGCCTCGTAGAGTGCTTACGCTAACTGAGCCCGTACCGTCAAAATAAAGAGTATCGTTGCTGCCTTGAGAAAAATCAAGATACGCGCTGCCATAGTTCGGAGCGGTTTTTACGCTGCCGTCCGCCGCGTTAGTATAAGTCAAATTTGTTCCATCGGATTCAAATAAAAATTTATCGTTACCTGTGCCACCCGTAATCGTAATCGCCAAAAAAATCGACCTCCCGAAAACAAATAAAAATAATGACATACCTATTTTAGAAGAAAAACAATTGGTATGTCAAGAATTTTTTGAAAATTTTTATAATTTTGTGACTTTTTGGGTTACTATTCACGGACTCTCCCCCCTACCCCCCTCTAGGAGGGGGGCTTGGTCAGATGAAATATAAAATTTTGGCTCAAAAGTAATAATCAGAGTGCCTCCCTCTTAGAGGGAGGGGGACCGCGAAGCGGTGGAAGGAGAGCCGTGAAGAGCACAATATTGGTTTATTTGTCTACAGTCTGATCCCTCCTCTTAGAGGAGGGACAGACGCAAAGCGGCAGGGAGGAGTTTTCGTTATCCCTCTCTGAGGTTCGTGTTAAACCAACGCACAACTAAATACAACTTGGCGCGCTCCACGCTTTCTTTTCTATTATGCGCAAATCTTTTTTAGTACTAAAAGAGCCAATCATCAATTCGGCTAATTTCTTTACGCCCGTATATCCCCATAATCCGCCGCCTTCCACAAAGTTTACGAAATACGGGGTGTTTAGAAAATACGCCGCCTTTTGCCCCAAGGAGAGAATTTTTTTGTTTTCCGTATCTGCGAAAAGCCGAATATCCGCGTGTTTCACCGATGCTAAGCGCATGTTTTCCCTATTTGATTTAAGCCAAAGAAAATCTTCTTTATCCTCCGGAGCTACCATATCTGAAAAAATATACGCGATGTTAAACCCATACGTTTTCGCAAGGGTTTTAGCGAGGTGAAACGGTCTGTGGGTGAATGTGAGGTCGATTGCAATAGGCGTAGCGCCTATTTTTTGCTTTGCGTTTATCATGGTTTCATAAGCGGTTTTTCTTTCAGATGAGAAATCCGGAATTGTTATATTTAACAAACGCGCAACGGTTT
Source organism: Selenomonadaceae bacterium (assembly GCA_017529085.1). Taxonomy (GTDB): domain Bacteria; phylum Bacillota; class Negativicutes; order Selenomonadales; family Selenomonadaceae; genus RGIG9201. The sequence goes on from JAFXOC010000586.1 coordinate 13,053, forward strand.
GTAATTGAGCTTCGATTTCATCTAGATCATAAGCTATCGGAATATAGCAAAAATCTTGATGGAGCCGCTCTTTTAACTCTTTTGCCGCAACATGAAAAAACGGATGTTGATAGATATTGACGCTAGACGCAGCCATATCTAAAAATTCGTTGTAAGCCTTCAAACCGGGAAATTCTAAGATTTTGTAACCTGCGTTTTTAATTAACCTTATAATTTCGCTATTTTCGTCAATGGCAAGGTTGCCGCCGGCTATATTTATTTGACGCTTTTTCTGCGCCGGTCGAAGCAGACGAAAAATTTCCCGCCGTTCTCTCTCTTCCGGGGTAAGGCTCTTTGTCTGCCTGATAGGATCCATGACGCATTCTGCAAAATCAACGTTTGGGAAGCGTTCGCGAAGTCTTTTGTAAACGTATCTAAGATTTGTCCCCAAAAAATGATGAACGCAAGCGGTAAACACCAATACCGCCCGCGGCAGTTTCGGCAATTCGTTTAAAATATGGGTTATACCTTCTATTATAAAACTTTCGTGATCTCTTGCAGTCAAATCCGCTTCTCTAACCTCAAGGGTTGAAAACCTATCCATAGCGCCCATTTCCGCCGCCGTCAATATAACGCCCCTCAAACAAGCCGCCGCGCATATATAAATTTGATGGCTTTCAGGCAAAAGCATCCCCGTATGCACTATGTTCCACGTACCGCGAGCAGGCGGCGAAAATTCCGGAGCGTGATTAAACGGAGCGGGGAAATTCGCGTCTTTTATGGAGATGACAGCTCTTTTAGGTGTTAAGTTTATTTGTTTTAACAAGACGAGCCTCCGATATTTCCTGCTAATGTTAATTTTCACGAATAAACGTCAAAAGAGTTTCATTGCGTTTAACATTTAATTTACCGTCATTATTAAAAATATTAGAATTCATATACCTTTTTATTTGTACATTGCCTGTTGAAGCAAATTTCTTCCAATTATCTAATATTATCACTTCGTCTATTAAATGCCAGCGCGATAAAATATCTCGATATTTTTCCGGCTTACTATCAATCGCGTGAAGTGAACACAAGAACGTAAATTCATCGTAAAATGTGTCATTGGAAATATCGTTGATGATGTTCAATATTTCAGTCATTGTTTCTTTTTCGCCTGATAAGAACGACCATAATTCGTCAGATAACAAGATTTCATCCGGATCGCAAAATTTTGAGAACTCAATCATGTTATCCATAAAAGTTTTCTTACAATAGCCGGTATCTTTTTGCGCCGTAGGGTCAAAAGGGAAACCAAAATAATAATAGATTTTTTTGTTCTGACACGCAGGTATCTTTTTGTAATATCGCCTTAAAGCTGCCTTGGCTTTTAAAATCTTCTGTTTTTCGTCATGGGTTTGACCTGAATTTGGTCGTACTGATTTTAACTCAATCGCGACAATTTTTTCATCGTCTTCAAAAAAGCAATCCGCCGTAAAATTAGCGCATGCAACTAATTCGCCTTCGGCAGCTTCCGCCAGCATTTTATCCTCATTCTTAACGTTCGGACAAATTTCACCATTCTTTAATTTTGTCATATGTTCAGCGATAACTTCTTCCTGCTTTTTGTAAATTTTAAATTCATTACCACGAAACTTTCGTTTTTCCCCATAACACAAGGCTTGAGCAATCTTTTCAAAAAAGGTTTGACCAAGTGCCGTATTAAAACCGTGAAGCCAAGAGCTAATATTTACCAATTTATCTGTGTCGGTATTAATACCAGAAAATCGCGTCTTAAAAGCTCGCAAAAAAGCTTTATGAAACGGCGCATTCCTTGCGTTCATGTCAACATCTTGGAATGAGTCAAAACGCGATTTCAATATTTTTATGGTTTCTAACGCAATACTTTGCTTAATTTTATCATTCATCAAACTTTCTCCTTCATGCGGAAAATTGTTTCTGAATAAGCGTCTTTATTTTTTTCCGTACGGTTAAGCACTGGTCGTCTAAAACGCTCCGTTATCTCCATGCCGGCTTTTTCCGCTATAATCGGATATATATTGTGCTTATCGTTAGCTACGATAAAAATGTCATAATTTGGCACTAAAAACTTTTTGCAATTAACTAAAACATTTGCTATATCGTCAATGTAGCGTTGTACGGCTAATCGTCCATAGCCTTTAGACATAGAGCCAATTTCAAGTTCATCTTTACGCTCAAAACCAAATAATTCGTAAGCGTAGGCGTGTTGCTCATGATAATCTATCAAACCAACGTAAGGAGGGCTTGAAAATATTCCCCTTATCTTATTGTTTTTGTAATTTTTAGCTATATCCCCTCCTATTTCCTCAATCGCCTGTTCTATGTCAATGCGCGCAGAATCTCCAACAAAACAATATTGACTCGTATTAGTACGAATAGCGGCGAATTGTTTTATTCGTTTAATAGTATCTTGACTATAAGTTTTCCACCATTTTAATATGCTAAATAGCGGCTTACAAACCTTTTTATGTTTTGTACAATAGTACGTAGTATAAACCGGTTTTAACAGCGTCGCTAAATCAGAATGTGTCGTGGCGCGGCACGATCTTATGGTTCTCGATAATATAACTTGCAAAAGTTGTTTTATAGTCGTATCATCAACATTATCTATCAGCGATTTTATATAATATATCTCTTTACGAGCTGTTTCAAAATACCATTTATCGATAAAATTTGCGTCAAGCGATATATTATAATTAATATTATACTTGGATGCTAATCCGTAAAATGTAGGTAAAAAGAGAGGCGCTTTTTCTGCAGCGTATGCCTTTTCATCTACTCGCTTTTGATAGATAGCTTTTTTAAACTCTGGCGATGGAAAATATTTACTATTGAAAAGATAAAGTTGCTGTAACAATTCTTCTTCAAACGGCTTAACGTTAAGAGTTGATTCAAATTTTTCCAATGCGGTTGTTATACCTAATATATATTTGCTAACGCTAGCAATATCATAACTTTGTACCTTACAATTAGCGATTTGAGCATTAAAGGCAGATACATCGACTCCTATCGCACACATGCCAAGTTCGTTTGCTTCTACCAAGGTGGTACCGCTACCACAAAATGGATCTAAAATTATATCGCCTTTAGCAAAATATACTTCTTTTTTAAAATCGTCCACATGGTCATCAAGAAAATACTCTACTAGCTGCGGAATATACTTTCCTTTATATGGATGAAGACGATGAACGTGTTTGGTGGTTTGAGCTTCTTTGTAATTATCAAAAGATAACGCCCAATTCACATCGTTACCTAACTTTGACTTCCATTCTATTTCTCGCCTTCCTAAAAAAGAATCATAATACTTGGTAAGTTGGTCACGATAAATATGTAAACTTCCGTTAAGCGTTACGCCGTCTATTCTACCGTATTGAATTAGATAATTAATATTTGACGCAGTTACGTCCTTTCCAATAAGCGACGACGCAAATTTACCAGCTTCTTCAAGCGTTAGGGTAGCTCCTTTATTATTCATATTAACCTCACATTATCTTCAACAAATTCTCGGCAAGAGTTCGCCGCCCGGCGCAGGCAAAAAGGTTTCCGCGCCGATTTCGGTTTTTACCGTTACCTTGGCTTTCGGCTCATTCGTGATTTCGCCGATAACGGCGGCGGCTTCCCCGTAAGGCGAATTTTTTATCGCTTGCAATACTTTTTCCGCATCGTTATTGTCAACGATTATAACAAATCTTCCCTCAGAAGCAAGATACAACGGCTCTAACCCGAGCATTCCCGTAAGTCCTTTGATTTCGTCCCGTACCGGGATTTTATTTCTATAGAGTCTTACGCCAATATTGCTGTCTTCTGCGATTTCGTAGAGCACGGTGCCGACTCCGCCCCTTGTCGCGTCCCTGATAACGTGAACATTGGAGGAAGTTTTAAGGACATTTTTTGAAATTTCCCAAAGCGGCGCGCAATCGCTTGTGATTTTTGCGTCTATGCCGAAACTGTCCCTTGCGAGAAGTATCGTCGCGCCATGCCGCCCAATATCGCCCGTAACGATTACAACGTCCCCGGCTTTGGCAAATTTGCCGCTTAAATTTGCGTTTGAAAGTACCTCGCCTATGCCGGAAGTTGTGATAAAAACGCCGTCAACCTGACCGCGTCCCGCAACTTTGGTATCGCCTACAACAATTTTTACCCCGACTTCATTAGCGGTTTCCTTCATGGAATTTGCAATTTTTCTTAAAGCTTCCGTAGGAAAGCCTTCTTCGATAACAAAAGCGCAGGAAATATACAGCGGTTTTGCGCCCATGGCGGCAAGATCGTTCACCGTACCGCAAACGGAAAGTTTGCCGATATTTCCACCGGAAAACAGCCAAGGCGACACGATAAATCCATCTGTGGTAAACGCCATTTTTCCTTTGACAGTCGGTAAAATCGCCGCGTCGTCCGCCGTTAAAAACTCGTTTTTGAAAGCGTCGAAAAAAATCTCCCGTATAAGCTCGCTCGTATCTTTTCCGCCCGCTCCGTGCGCCAACGTTATTATATTTTTCATCATTATCCTCCTGTTCTATTATAGGGCATCTCTAAAAACTTATTTTTGATGACTCCCCGCCCCGAAGGGGCGGGGAGTCATCAGTGGAATTATGTAGTTTTTAGAGGTTCCCTATAGTGAACGCAAAAAATATTTTTACTTGAGTTTGCTTCCCCGCCCTTCGGGCGGGGAGGCAAAATACAAAATTTATTGTCGTTGATTGTAATGTTCGCGATACCCCATTCTTGAAAGAGGAGGTATCCGAAGTCGTAAAAGTTCAAGTTTTTGAATTTTCCTTATTTCTTATTCCGTCTAAAATGGGTCTAAAGAAGATAGTGGGGATTGTAACCCCGACAGCTATGGCGACGACAACTATACCCGCTTCTACCCCGCTTCTTATGCCCGTCATTAAAAGTTCCGCGTCGATTGTCGTGATGTTTTGTATGGAAAACAACATTCGATATATAAGCACTCCCGGCATTAGCGTTATAACAGACGGAATTGTAAAAATGGTGGAAGGGGATTTAAACCAGTGATTCGCTTTTTGCGCCACAAGCCCCAAAAACGATGCGCCGATAAAAGTTGCCAGCGGCAATCCCGCGCCGTACTGCACCAACATAATGTTTCTTATGTCAACCGCAATAATGCCGCCTAAAGCGATAAGCCAAACGAGTCTTTCGGGCACTCTAAATATCGTGGCGTATCCCGCGCCTACAATAGCCGCCGCTATGGTTTGCGAAATGTAAAGACTCTCAGGCGTTATGGAAATTTTGGTGAAATCCTGCACGTTGAATATGGCAAGCGAAAGAGTAAGTCCGAACGTCATGGAACCCACTATCAAAAGAGTGTTTATCATACGCGCCATACCTGTTACTATGAAATTGTTTAACAAATCGTCAACGGAATGAATCAGATGAACGCCGGGGATTAGGAATAATGTCGCCGCTATCATCGGATAGGCGGGAGTCATGGAGATAATGTAATTGGGAATGATAAGCGCAAAAGACGTGGCGACAAAAGCCGCTACAGCCGTTGACGCTAGGTTGTTGTATTTATATTTATCCATGACCTTCTTGGTTACATATCCAAACATTGAGGCGACAGCTGTTATTATAAAAGCCATCCAATCGCCGCCAAAGAGTTTTGCGATTCCTGCGCAGGTCAATCCCGCCGCCGTCACGTCAAAAAGTCCTATGGGGCGCTCGGCGCTTTTTTCCGCTCGCTCCAAGGCGCTTTTAAAAGTGTTAATGGGAATATTTTCTTTCACAGCCATCCGCACAATCTTGCTTATTGCGTAAATAACCTCCATATTTACCCCATGAGAGGGACATTTTTTAAAAGCTGTGTATGACCTATCCTCCGCCCGCAAATTTATCATAAGAGTCGTATAATTTATATGAAGCACGACATCTTCTTCGGAAAATCCCATATAAATAGCCGCTCGCAAAATTTCGCGCCGAATGCGCTCCGCCGCCGCTCCGCTTCTCATTAAAAGTTCGCCCATAAAAAGCAATATATCTATCTTTTCCTTCATGCCGTCACCTCCAAATTGTAATTTGTTTCCATTATAATCCATATTATGAGATTTTACCATAAAAAAGGAAATTTCTATTTTTTGTAGAATATTGCATTGTAAAACAACGGAACATTTTTGTTTAGAATGTGATTTGTATGGTGTTATCTGACAACGAAATTAGAAAATAAACGGAAAACAAAAATACAGGTCTGAAAAACCTCCGACGAATGGGTGATTTTTATGGCAATGAAGATAGGTTCTTTTTCGGGGCAGTCGTCGTCCGTTATGCGTATGCCGGGGCATTTAAACGCGGTGCATGGCGTTGAAAGCGAATTTTCCATGGAGCTTGCCGGTAGAGAAGCCGGCATGAGTATGGAAGAACTCGAAAAGTTGATGAAGAAAATCGACGAGCAGGGAGAAAGACTTTCTCAAACTCCTACTTACGACGAGCTAAAAGAATACCGAACGCTCATTAAAAATTTTGTGGGCGAAGCGGTTTCAAGAATGTACGATATGAACACTTCCGCAGGTTGGGACAGAATGGGACGGCAGAAGGTTTATACCACGGTTAGGAAGATTGATAAAAAGCTTGAGGATATGGCGGAGAGAATACGGTTGGGACAAGCCGATAAACTTGAGATACTGGCCAGCCACGACGCTATTCGGGGTATGCTTTTGGATTTGTACTTGTGATGGGAAAAAATAATTTTAAGGTCGTAGGCTTTGAAAAAGAGTTTGAGCGGCTAAAAAGCATGGTGAAAAAAGGCGCAATGCCTCACGCGGTTCTATTTACGGGTCCCGAAGGAATAGGAAAGCGCGCGATCGCTTTGGAATTGTCGAGGATAATTCTCTGTTTAAAAGAAGGCGATGAAGATTGCGATTGTGCGTCTTGCAAGGCTTTGAACGAGGGAAGCCACCCTGATTTTTACGAAGTTGCGCCTACGGCTAGGGGAAAAAGTGCGCCGCTAATCAGGATAGAGGATATTGGCGAACTTTTAAACGATATTGCAAGACTCCCGCTGTTGTCTAAGTCTAGAGTCGCGCTTATAGACGGCGCGGATTTTATGAACGAAGCGGCGGCAAACAGGCTTTTAAAGACTTTGGAGGAGCCGACGGGAGACGTTAAGTTCTTTTTGATAGCCAAAATGCGTTCAAAAATACTTCCTACCGTGCTGTCTCGTTCTATGCCCGTGTCTTTTCCCGCGCTTCCCAATGAAACAATAGAGAAATTATTGGTAGAGAGGGGAATTGAGGAGAAGGCGGCGAAAGAGGCGGCGAGATTATCTTTCGGAAGCATGAAACAGGCGATGGCGCTCGCGGAAGGCGACGGGCTCTCAATAGAAAGAGAAGTCGCAGAGTTTTTGCAAAAACCGCTCGGATTTGATAAAATTTGGACTATGTCCAAGGAAATGGCCGAATTTGACAGGGAACGCCTTCAAAAGTGGTTCGCCGCGTTGTTGCTTATGTTGAGAGATATTCTTTTTTATTACGAAGGCGCGGCGGATCTTGCCGGCCGTAGCGATATGACGGTTTTTTTGAAGCTGTATGACAGAAGACGCGCTCTTTCGCTATCAACGCTGACGCTTGAGTATGAAAAACGGTTGGCGGCGAACGTTAATCTTAGGCTTTTCATGGAAGGGTATCTGTTAAAATTTCGACGAATCATGGAGGATAAATAGTTGCAGACAATTGTTGGGGTCCGCTTTAAAAAAGCGGGCAAGATATATTACTTCGATCCTGTGGATTTGGATGTGAAAAAGGAAGACGGGGTTATAGTAGAAACTGCCCGAGGGCTTGAATATGGGGTAGTGGTGCTTGACAAGAGAGAAGTGCCGGATCCGCCGCATCCGTATCGTCCTATAGAGCGAAAGGCGACTGAGGACGATTTCTTTGTTTTAGAGGAAAACAAAGAGCGCTTGGAAGAAGCCGCAGGCGTTTTTGACGACATGACTCAAAAGCACGGGCTGTTGATGAAGTTGGTGAACATTGAAAGCACCTTTGATTTCAGCAAGATAATCTTTTACTTTACAGCGGACGGCAGGGTAGATTTTCGCGCGTTGGTAAAAGATTTGGCATCGATTTTCCGCACTAGGATAGAATTAAGACAAATAGGGGTGCGAGACGAGGCGAGACAGTTAGGCGGCATAGGCGCCTGCGGACGACCTATTTGTTGCGCCGCGTTTTTGGGAGATTTTGAACCCGTATCTATTAAGATGGCGAAAGATCAAAATTTGTCGCTTAACCCTACGAAGATTTCGGGGATATGCGGGCGGCTGATGTGTTGCCTGAAATATGAGCAGTACGCTTATGAGGGAATGGAGCATAAGCGCGTTGAGATAAAGGAGCCGGAGCAAGGCAGCAGAGTTATGACGGAAGAGGGAGAGGGCAAGGTTATCTCCGTAAATCCAAACAAACGCATTGCGACGATACTGTTAGACGATGGCAAAACGGTTGTGCTTCAGTGGGACGACATATTGGAGAACGACGAAGAAGATATTATTGCCAAGGTTGAAGAGTGTCCCCATAAATCCGAACCGCAATTTTCCGATTACGAACAAGATGAAACAGGAGCGCCGGAACATAATGGTTGGCGCAACAGAAACGGTAGAAGTAATGCCGACGAAATGTATGATGATCGAGATGGATACAGAAATCATTATCGGCAACCGAACAATGAAAGAAATACGCAAATGACCCGCGAAAGACGAGAGCCTAGGGAATACCGAAACGACGGGCGAAGGGATAGGCGAGAAGATAAAGGCGGATTCGGGTGGCAGTACAATGATTGACGGAAAAGAGCCGGGGGAATTGTACCTTGTGGCGACTCCGATTGGCAATCTGGAAGATATAACACTTCGGGCGCTCAGGATTTTGAAAGAAGTTCCGTTAATCGCAGCTGAAGATACCAGGCATACGGTAAAACTTTTGAATAGATTTGACATTCGTACCGAGCTTACGCCGTATCACGAACACAACAAAAAAGAGGCGGAGGAACGCTTGATAGCGCATTTGCTTGAAGGCAACGACTTAGCCTTGGTATCCGACGCGGGACTTCCCTGCATATCCGACCCCGGAGCGGAACTCGCAGGGGCCGCGATAGAGAAAAATATAAAGGTAACGCCTATTCCCGGGGCGAACGCGGCGCTTTCGGCTTTAATCGCTTCGGGACTTAGCGCGAGAGAATTTACCTTTGTGGGATTTTTGCCGAAAACCCGAAAGAAATGCGTTGAACGGTTAGAATCTCTAAAAGGGCGAGCGGAAACCCTGATATTTTACGCAGCGCCTCACGATATTGTTCAAACTTTAAGTATTTTAACAGAGACTTTCGGCGAAGACCGCAGAGCGGCAATCGCAAGGGAACTCACCAAGACTTTCGAGGAGTTTAAGCGTGAAACTTTGGGAGAGCTTCTAAAGTTTTATGAGGAAAACGAAGCTAAAGGCGAATTTGTCATCGTGGTTGCGGGAGGAGAAGCAAAGCTTGAACGGGAGGAAACTTTTGATTTAAAGGAGTTGTACGAAGAAGAATTGAAGAAGGGTCTGAGCAAAAAAGAAGCTATGCGGGAAGTGGCAAAAAAATTAAACATAAGTCGCAGAGAAGTATATAATGAATTGTTAAAACTCCCCCTCTAAGAGTGGGTCTTTTGAGAGTCGCAATTAAAAGACATTTGAAAAAACGCGCCTCTACGAGGCGAAAACTCCCCCCCCTACCCCCCTCTAGGAGGGGGGCTTTTAAGAGCCAAAACTTCAAAAGAACGCAAAAAAGCCCTCCTCTTAGAGGAGGGACAGCCGCGAAGCGGCAGGGAGGAGTTCCCAAGACTAAAGCAGTTTGAAATCAAAAGGAAAGAGAGATTATTATGAACAAATTTTACATAACGACACCGATATATTATCCGAGCGCGAAACTGCATATCGGACATGCTTATTGCACGACTGTGGCGGACGCGGCGGCTAGGTTTCATCGACTTTTGGGGGAAGACGTGTTTTTCCTTACGGGGTCTGACGAGCACGGGCAAAAGATTGAGGACACGGCGAAAGCGGCGGGAGTGACGCCCAAAGAATATGTGGACAATATCGTGGCGGGGTTTCAAAAGCTGTGGGAGCGGCTGAAAATTTCCAACGACGATTTTTTGCGGACAACCGATGAGCGGCATCATAAGGTGGTGCAGGAGGTTTTCCGCAGGATTTACGACAACGGCGATATTTATAAGGGCGAGTATAAGGGGCTTTACTGTACTCCTTGCGAAAGTTATTGGACGGAACATCAATTAAAGGACGGTCGTTGCCCGGATTGCGGAAGGCCCGTGAAAGAGGTTGCGGAGGAGGCTTATTTCTTCAAGCTTTCCAATTATGCGGACAGGATTTTGGAGCATATCGAAAATCATCCCGAGTTTATCGTTCCCACTTCGAGAAGGAATGAAATGGTAAACTTTATCAAACAGGGACTGGAGGATTTATGTATCTCAAGGACATCTTTTGATTGGGGCATTCCCGTGCCGATTGATGAAAAGCACGTTATATATGTTTGGTTTGATGCGCTGACGAATTATATCACGCCGATTGGATTTTTGGACGATGCGGAAAAATTTAAGAAGTTTTGGCCGGCGGATATACATTTGGTTGGAAAAGAGATAGTTAGGTTCCATTCGATAATTTGGCCCGCTATTTTAATGGCGTTAAATTTGCCGTTGCCAAAGCAGATTTACGGGCATGGTTGGCTTGTGGTGAGCGGCGACAAGATGAGTAAGTCGAAAGGCAACGTGGTCGATCCCATGCTTTTGATTGACGAGTTTGGCGCGGATGCCATACGATATTTCTTGTTAAGAGAGATTCAGCTTGGTTCCGACGGTAATTTTTCGAGAGACGCGCTTATAAGTCGCATAAATTCGGATTTAGCGAACGATTTAGGAAATCTCTTGCACAGAACTTTGAATATGGTAGGTAAGTTCGGCGATAAGAAAGTTTATCTTCCGAAAATCACGAGGGACGTTGACGCAGCTTTAACGGAAGAAGCCAAGGCTACGGTTGAATTTTACAAGAACGCCATGGAAAACATGGAGATATCCGAAGCCGTCAAAAAAGTTTGGGGATTTGTATCGCGCGCCAATAAGTACATAGACGAAACTGCGCCTTGGGCGCTTGCGAAAGACGAGACGAAAAAAGAAGAGCTGTCGGCGACGCTTTATAATTTGGCGGCAAGTCTTAGGATTATCGCCATATTGATTGAGCCGTATATGCCGCAGACGGCTGAAAATATATGGAGTCAGCTTGCGTTAAAGGAGAATTTTAAAGACGTGAGACTTACGGGCGCGCAGAATTTCCAAGGCATAGAGGACGCTCACGAGGTAGGCAAGGCCAAGCAACTTTTCCCGAGAATCGAGGTTAAGTGATGGAGTTTATTGATACTCACGCCCATTTGACGGACGAGGCGTATAACGAAGACTTAATCGCAACGATAGAGCGGGCGAAATCTGCCGGCGTTGCGAAAATCATAACACTGGGGGACACGGTGGAAAATTCCGCCGCGTCCCTTACCTTTTCGCAAAAACATTCGGGGATTTTTGCGGGCGTATGCGTTCACCCAGAAACAGCGGCGACTTGGGATGAGGATTCTGTCGAAAAATTGTATGAGCTTGCAAAATCCGAAAAAGTAGCGGGTATAGGCGAAATAGGGCTTGATTATTACTGGGAAAAAGACGAAGACAAACGAGAGTTGCAACGAAAAATTTTCGTCGAACAGTTGAATTTGGCGAAGGAATTAAACCTGCCCGCTTGCGTACACGACAGGGAAGCTCACGGAGATACGCTTAAAATACTGAAAAACGAAGTTAAAGGCGTTCGCGGCGTATGCCATTGTTTTTCGGGAAGTTACGAGATGGCTGTGGAACTTTTTAAAATCGGATTTTACATAGGAGTAGACGGACCCGTAACCTTTAAAAACGCCGCAAAACTTCCCGAGATTTTGGCGAAATCGCCCAAAGACAGAGTGCTTTTGGAAACGGACTCTCCGTATTTGTCCCCCGCTCCAATGCGTGGAAAGCGCAACGAGCCGGCAAACATTCCCTATATAGCGGCAAAATTGGCGGAAATTTGGAGCGTATCCGTTGAGGAAGTTGCGGAAATTACTACGAGTAATGCGAAGCGATTATATGAAAAAATAGCTTAAAAAGACGATGGAGAAAGCTGCGTGGCTTCCTAAAAATACGATGCGGTTCCAAGCGGCAGCGCATTGGTTCATGAAAAAAATAAAAAAATAAAGGATTTAGTCCGTTATGTCAAGAATGTATATGGAAAGAAAAGTTTCGAGCCAACCATTGACGGAGGTTCTTATGAAGAAATACGCAGCAATACGCGCGCTCTCCGTTTATCTGCCCGAAAGGGTAGAGACAAACGAGAGTTGGGACGCGCGATTTGTAGAAAAACTTGGAATATACGAGAGACATTTGGCAAAAGACGATGAGACTTCAAGCGATTTTTGCGTCAGAGTTGCGGAAAAACTCTTTGCCGAATACAATATTGACCGCAAAGATATTGATTATCTCGTGGTCTGCGCCCAACATCCCGACTACCCGATGCCGCCCACTTCCTGCATTGTGCAGGATAAATTGGGACTTTCCATGAATACGGCGGCAATAGACGTAACCATGGGGTGTTCCGGCTATCTATACGGGCTTTCGGTGGTTAAAGGTTTGATTGAAGCTCAAATTGCCACAAACGTTCTCTTTGTAACAGCCACAGTCGGCACAAAATTCAGGAACGAAAAAGACAACATCATGCGTCCCCTCTTTGGCGACGGCGCAACCGCTACTTTAATCACCCCACAAGAATCAAACGAGCCTCTTTTACACTCCTTCGTCTTCGGCACAGACGGCTCTCGTTATGATAAACTATACATTCCTGCCGGCGGCAGTAAACATATGCGCAAAAATACGCCCGAAACAATAGAGACCGACTCGGACGGAAATATTCGCACAAATTACGAATGGCACATGGACGGCGCCGCTATCTCATACTTTACGCTTAGAGTCGTTCCCGCTATAGTGGAAGATGTTCTAAAAAAATCCGATCTGAAAAGAGAAGACATCGACTACTACATATTTCATCAAGCCAACCGTTTTATGATGGAGCACGTACAAAAAAAATGCCACCTTGAAAAGATGGCATTTTACAACGATATTACCAAAATCGGCAACACGGTATCAAGCTCAGTACCTTTCGGCATGGACATAGTTTTAAAGGAAACTCCCTCCGAAAGCCTAAAACGCGTCATGCTCGCAGGATTTGGCGTAGGTCTTTCATGGGCGGGCTGCATAGCGGATTTAACGCGGATGATGAAGAAAGTTTAAACGTCTCCTTCAACGCCTCTGCGCTTCAACAAATCCCGTATAGATTCGATACTCGTGAAATTCTGCGGCGTTAAATCCGTTCCCGCAAACTCTACGTTGTATTCCTCCTCAAGCCTTGCAAACAAATCCTGCATATCCATCGAATCTATAAGCCCGTCGCTTACAAAATCCTCGCTCTTTTCATAGTCGTTCTTAGGATTAAGCTCCTTTAATATCTCTATTATCTTCTTCATACTCTCTCCTGTTGGGGCTTTGCCCCAAACCCCGCAAGGGCGCCGCCCTTGACCCGCCAAAGGGCGTTCGCCCTCTGGACTCCCGGGTAGGGGTGTTGTTGTTTAATCTTAATTCGTGGTTACGTTATTCTTCCGCTTTTTTTAAAGCATTATTTATCTTTTCCGCCATGCCTTTTATCTTAGCAATCGGCACGGAGCAAACAGCAACCCTCACGCCTAATTTTAAAGGTACTGCGTAGATTAAATCTTCGTGCAAAATATCGCAGACCTTTCCGGGATCGTTCGCCGGCACCGACAAGAAAAATCCGCCCGTATACGGAAGCGCGACGAGTCCCGTTTCTTTTGCCTCTTTCATAAAGAGATCGCCTCTCGCCTGAATGAGCGTATGCGCTTCTTCCCTATCCTTTTCAAATGAAGCGTAAATTTCTTTATCGCTCTGTATACGAAGCAGAAGTTCCATCGCGCCGCGATTTATATTGCTCCATGCGGCGCGGCTTGAATACTTCATTATATCGTTAAATTCATCAATAACGCTTTTGCTCGAACTTGCCGCGATTAACGCCCCTGTGCGTTGACCGTAGAACGTATAGCCTTTAGACATACTGAAAGAAAAGAGCGCCAATATATTTTCGGGCAAGTCGCCGAATTTTTTCATAAACTTACGCACTTCGTTCTTTTCGCCCGCATAATCAATATAGGCTATATCCACGAGTATAGCGACTTTTTTCCCGTTTTTAGCGTAAGCTTTAAACAGGTCTGTAATCTTGTCCCAATCGGCTTCAGTCAACTGAAAACCCGTCGGATTATGCGCAGGAGTATTTAAAATCACCAAGAGTGATTCTTGGCTTTTATATATCTCTTCAACCTTATCCTTGAACGAAGCGAAGTTAAAATTTCTGCTCTCGTCAAACAGTGTGAAATTCTCTAATTTTGCCCCGTGTTCATTGCAAATTACGTTATATGTGCCCCAATACCAATCGGAAGTAAGGACTTTTTCGCCTATCTCGGAATAATTCATTATAGCGTGATGAATGGCGCCCGTACCGCCCGCCGTTGCAACAGCGGAAGTATAGGCGTTCGGTTTTTGCTCGAGAAACGTCAGATTTTGAACCGCGTTAAGATATTCGGGAATCCCCGAAATCGGCGCGTACGCCGCAATTTTTTCAATGGGCATCTCTTTATAAACCTTCTCCATCGTGGGAAGCGTTATAAGTTTCTCGTTATCGTCTAACATAACGCCGATAGTGGCGTTAGTCACCTTATCCGCGCCGTATTTTTCGGCAGCTTCTCTGCAAGCCGCCGCCGCCCCAAATATAACGTCGTTTAACTTCTTCCCCGCCGAATGCGTCGCCGCCATACTCATCTCTAGCACCTCATATATCTTTTTAAATTTGATTCTTTACTTTCTTTTCTCTTTCTTTTTTGTAAAAAAGAAAGAGAAAAGAAAGTAACAAAGAAAAGAGAAAGAAAAGAAAGAATTTAATTCTTAGGGAAAAATTCATCGTGAACGGCGTTGACGGCTTCTTTGACGTGACCGCCTTTGATTAAGCAAGAGAGGCTTATTTCGGATGTGCTGATAATTTCGATGTTTACGCCGGCTTTGGCGAGTGCGCCGAACATTCTGGCGGCGATGCCGGGGTTGCCGAGCATACCTGCGCCCACTATGGAAATTTTCGTGACGTTTTCTTCTATTAAGACGTTGGAAGCGTTAAGATCTCGGGCGACTGTTTCCATGACCTCTTTGGCTTTGGTTAAATCGTCGTTTGCAACCGTGAATACCATGTCGGTGATGTTTTTCTCGATATTTCGCATACTTTGAACGATCATGTCAACATCAACGTTAGCTTTTGCGAGCGCGTCGAAGATCTTGTGAGCTACGCCCGGCGTGTCCGATATGCCTAATACGGCGATTTTGGTGACGTTTTCATCGTGAGCGACGCCTCTTATGACAAAACTTTTTTCTTCGATAGATTCCATTGAATAATCCCCCCGAATAATAGTTCCCGAAGTTTTAGTGAATGTAGAGCGCACATGAATGGGGATTTTAAAAATCTCGCCCATCTCAACGGAACGGGGCTGCATAACCCCCGCGCCAAGACGCGCCATCTCAAGCATTTCGCTGTATGTTATCTCTTTGATTTTTCTGGCGGACGGCACTATTCTGGGGTCTGCCGAATACACGCCCTCAACGTCCGTGTATATTTCGCAAGAATCCGCCCCTAAAGCGCCGGCGAGCGCAACCGCGGAAGTATCCGAGCCGCCGCGGCCCAACGTTACCGGATCGCCTAAATGGTTGGAACCTTGAAATCCCGCGACAACCACAATGTTGCCTTTGTTTAATTCTTCGTGCACGCGTTCGGGAGAAATATCTACAATACGCCCCTTTGTATACGCCGAATCGGTTTGCAGACCCACCATAGGACCCGTAAGGGATACTGCGGGATGTCCCAAAGTTTGAAACGCCATGGATAAAAGGGCTATAGAAATTTGTTCGCCTGTTGTGAGAAGCATATCCATTTCACGGGGAAATTTATATGGTTCGCCGTTTATGCCTTTAGCAAGGCTTATGAGTTCGTCTGTGGTATCTCCCATAGCGGATACCACCATAACTATTTTGTCGTTGCCTTTCTTTTCGTCTAAAATTCTTTTAGCCACGGACATTATTTTTTCCGTGGTCGCAACAGAACTTCCGCCAAATTTTTTTACGATAAGAGCCATGCGCATCCTTCCTCGCTGTAAAAAATTCAAAACTATTTGAGATTATAACCTAATTTTAACGCTTAGTCTATATAAATTATAATGAATACAAACGGAGCCTTTAAGGAAATTACGATGAATCAAGAAATTTTTCACAAAGCGACTAAAATATTAAAGGAAATTTACGGAGAAAACGCGGAATTCCGCAATGGTCAATATGAAGCGATTGAGGCCGCGCTTACTCATAATCGTACGCTTATCGTTCAAAAAACCGGCTGGGGTAAGTCTTTGATATATTTTATCTCTGCAAAACTTGTAAAAGGGCTTACATTGATAATCAGCCCACTTTTGATATTAATGGAAACTCAGCAAAAATACGCTCAGAAATTAGGACTTGAGTGCTTAGTTCTAAACGGCAGGGTAAAAGGCGAAGCGAGATCAATACTTCTACAGAAGTTGGAAAAAGGTTTATGCGATACGCTGATTACAACGCCTGAAACTCTTTTCGGCAAAGATTTAAAGCAAATTTTGCCAAAACTTGACATAGGTATGTTTGTGGTTGACGAATGCCATTGCATATCCGATGGGGTCATGATTTTCGCTTGGAATACAGCCGCTTAAATCGTATAATAGCCAATTTACCGTCAAATACGCCGGCGCTTGGAACAACCGCTACCGCAAATAATCGCGTGATTGAGGATTTGCAGGAGCAATTCGGTGAAGACGTATTTACCTTAAAAGGTCCTCTTTTACGTGCCTCGCTTCATATACAAGTGCTGAAACAGGAAAGCGAAGCCGAGCGTTACGCATGGATTGTCAAAAATATTGATAAACTGCCGGGCAGCGGCATCATATATTGCTTGACGCGTCGGGATTGTCAGAGATTAGCGGATTTTTTAAATGAAAATAATATTAAAAGCCGGGCCTATTATTCTTCCGATGAGCTTGAAAAAGTCGGGACAAATGGTATGTCGCCCAATAAAGAAACCGAAGAACTTTTCGGCGAGAATAAGATAAAAGTTGTTGTAGCCACGGTAAAATTAGGTATGGGATACGATAAGCCGGATATTGGTTTTGTCATTCATTTTCAATGTCCTGCTTCACTGGTAGCGTATTATCAACAAATAGGTCGAGCCGGACGCAAAGATGGCGCGGAGGCGTATTGTTTTTTAATGGCTGGAGAGGAAGATGTGTCCATTCACGAATACTTTATTGAAAACGCTTTTCCGACTTATGAAGAGGAGATACAAATCGTTGAAATTTTAGACAAACATTCCGACACGGGTTTATCGTTAAAAGGGCTTATGACATATTGCAATTTAAACGCCAAGGCGCTGAGCCGTTCCGTTATGTTTTTGACAAATCAAGACATTATATATTACGAATATGGAAAGTATTATCGTTCCCAAAAACCGTATATTTATCAAGGCGATTATTATAAATCTGTGCGAAAGGCGAAAAGGCGGGAAATTAATGAAATGCAACGCTTTAGCAAGACCAAAAGCTGTTACGGAAGGTATATAGCAAACGCTTTAAACGATTGTACGGCCAAAGATTGCGGCAAATGCGCAAATTGTTTGGAAAAAGATGTATTAAGCGGTATAGAATCGCCTGCCGAAGTTGAAATAAATGCGGTTCAAGAGCGGCTTAAAAGTATGTACATCAAGATAATGCCAAGGCGATATTGGCCAGAAACAGATATTCAATTTGACCCAACCGAGCTTA
>JAFXOC010000587.1 GCA_017529085.1 Selenomonadaceae bacterium
GTAAATAAAATCTGAATTATTTAAAACCATACAGTATAAGGAGAATTTTGTCAATATAAAACTAAACGCACGTATTTTATTTTGCTTTCATAATTTTTGGAGAATAATGTAGAATTTTAATTGGGGTGATTTTAATTGAAAGCAGATATACGATGTCTAAACAAAAATGCGTCAAAATTTTGTAGCGCATATAAAGACAAAAAAAGATGAGCACAATTTAATATCAAAAATCCCGCCAACGGATGGCGGGCGTAATTCGGGCGGATATTGGAAAAATCACCCCATCAACCGCCCAGATATAACTTGTTTTACATCAAAGATAAAATGCGTACATTGCGGTTGTAATTTTCGTCGCTCCACGCAATCATCGACAAAATCTAGCGATGGAAAGCGGCATTATTGGCGATGCGCCGAGCGTAAATGGTGCGATACTGTCGGACTTCGAGAGGATTTTCTAAAGCCGTTTTTAGCAAAAGTACTCGACATTAACGAGTTTGACGACGACATTTTCAAAGAACGAATAGACCATATAGAGGTTCTTTCCACGACAGACTTGACTATTTATTTCAAAGATGGCAGAAAAATAAGTCGTGTTTGGAAAAATGAAAGGAATGACAAATAATGACTCCAAAAAGAGCGACGACAATTCCCGCTACGATTACTCGTTATACGGCGACTCCAATCAGTAGCCCTCCAAAGCGTAAAATGGCGGGGTACGCTCGAGTATCTACCGACCACGAAGACCAAACGACAAGTTACGCGGCGCAGGTTGATTATTACACGAATTATATCAAAAGCCGTGAAGATTGGGAATATGTGGGGATATACACGGACGAAGGTATCAGCGCGACTAACACAAAAAAACGCGAGGGTTTTAGAAGAATGATAGCCGACGCTTTGTCGGGAAAAATCGATTTGATTATCGCGAAAAGTGTAAGCCGCTTCGCACGCAACACCGTTGACAGCCTTTCAACCATAAGGAAATTAAAGGACGTTGGCTGCGAATGTTATTTTGAAAAAGAAAATATCTGGACGCTTGATAGTAAAGGAGATGATTTACAAGAAGAAAAACGCAGACTCGAAAGCGAGATGGCGCTGCTTGTCGATATGGTAAATAATTGCATAAGCGAAAACGCCAATATCGCTCAAAATCAAGAGGAGTATCAAAAACGGTACGACAGCATTGTAGCAAGATATGACGCTACCAAAACCAAGTACGATGAAACCATCGCCGCTATATCCGCCAAAGAAGCGCAAAATGCGAGGATTGCGGCTTTCATCAAAACTTTAAAGGAGCGAGACGGCGTTATCGAGGATTTTGACAATAACCTATGGGGTTGTATGGTCGAATATGTAACTATGGGCAGAGACAAGACAATGACTTTTACATTTCGCGACGGTACGAAGATAAACGTATAAGGTATTTTGCGACGCAGAGCCGAAGCCCTGCGTTATTTTTTAGTTTAGCAGGAATTACGGCTATGAACGGAGAATATAAGTAGTTCAAGAATATATGATATAAAGCGAGGCGAGCGTATTATGAGCAGAAAATATATATGGTTGCCGTTTTTTGCCATTATGCTAATATTTTCGGGTTGTTTTGCCAATCAAACGATGAATAGTGATATTAAGACAAACGAGCAACCGCAGAAAAAGTCAGAAAATCAAGCGGCAGGCGATATAAAACTTTATATTGATGAAATAGAAGTACCCGTAGACTGGGAAAATAACCGTTCAATAGAAGATTTGAAAAAGCGTTTGCCATTGACCGTACAGATGTCTAAGTATGGCGGTTTTGAACAAGTCGGCTCCATCGGGCGGAGCATAATCAGCGACGATAAAGAAATCACCGCTGATTACGGGGATATTGTGCTGTACTCCGGCAATAAAATCGTTATTTTCCACGGTTCCAATTCGTGGGCATATACGCGGCTCGGTCATATAAATTTGTCGCAACGGGAAATGACGGAACTGCTCTCCAAGGGTAATGTCCGGATTACTATTGCGAATAAATGATTATGGCTTATGACGATGCACTTCTATCATCACATTGATGGAGCAAGAGTATGTTCAAGGGAGAATAGCTATGAGAAAGAGTGCGGGAGAATATTGCGTCGGGCAGGTGAATTCGGTTAAGCTGGCGTTTTTTCTGTTAGGATTGTCGATATGCTTGTTGTTTTCTATGTGTTTGTCCCCGGTTCAAGCTGCGGATATTATCAGAGAAACCGTACCATTGGAACGAAACGGGGTGCCATTGCACTTGGAACGTTATACGGAACGAGACGGAAAGACGAAGCAGCCTATATTGTTTGTACATGGCGTAACCTATTCGTCCCATGAATTTGATGTTGATTACAAGGACTACAGTTTGGCGCGGTACTTTGCCAAGCATGAATTTGAGGTTTGGCTTTTAGATATTGCAGGATTTGGAAATTCCGGCAGTGTCAAAAACGGCTTTATGCCAAATTCGGATTACGCGGCGGAAGACATAGCGTCTGCCGTGCGGCTCATACTGAAGCGAAACAATACCTCGTCAATGGATATTTTGGGATGGAGTTGGGGAACTGTAACCAGCGGACGCTTTGCCGCAAAACATCCTGAGATGGTGCGTCGTCTTGTGCTTTATGCGCCTATAGTGGCAGGGCTTGGCGAGCAAGATGTAACAGAACCGTTTCATAAAAATACATGGGAGTCTGCCGCATCTGATTTTCAGAGAAAAGCCGACAGCAGCATAGACTTTAACATCACGGAAAAACCCGTGGTAAGCGCGTATATCGACAACGCTTGGCATTACGACAAAGATACAAGTCCAAACGGAGGAAGGCGCGATTTACTTGTAAGCGAAAGCATACGACTTATCCCCACAGAGAAAATAAAAGCCCCTACGCTGATAATAGTTGGCTCTAATGACCCTTATGTATCTGTCGATTTATGCAAAGAGGCTTATAAATCGCTTCCCAATCAAAAGGACTCGCAGATAGTGATTGTAAATGGAGCCGCCCATGCGATGCTGATGGAACGCCCGTATTACAAGATATTCAGAGAGCGTATACTGGAATTTTTAAAAAAGAAGTAAGTGCTGTGGTAGAAAACCATAAATTAGCATATCTACTTATTCTATACCTCGTAACTATGCCCCCTAAATCGAAGTTTGTAAGGGTGAAGAAAATGAATTATAAAGTAATTGACAAAGAGACATATTATCGTAAAGGCGTATTTCGCCACTTTACGGAAGATTGCAAGTGCTCAACCTCGATAACGTCGAGAATAGACGTAACAGAGCTCGTCA
>JAFXOC010000588.1 GCA_017529085.1 Selenomonadaceae bacterium
AAAATTTTGGCGAGGGCTAAGAGCGCGTTTAAATCTGCGGTTGCCGTCAGGGAGAACATGGCGAGAAACACTATTGCGGGGACAAAGGGAATAACCAAGGATAACGCGCTTAAAAAGAATTTGTTGAAGGTTTCTATGCCGTCTATAAGCGGCGGCATAGGGTCAATCGTCTTTTTTATGACAAGCCCGAAGAAAAGCGCCAAAAACATGACTTGCAAAATGTTCTGTCCCTCAAACGGTATGACCAGATTAGGCGGTACAAGAGTGAAAAACAACTGTGACAGCGAATAATCCGGCGGCGCAGTATAATCCGCGTTGCCGATTATGGCAAATTGCATATAGGACAAATCCGATTGAAAAAACAGTACGGAAGTTCCCACGCTCACAATTGTAGTTACGATAAGCATAGCGAGGGATACGCCCATAAGCCGTTGCCCCGTTTGCCGAATATGAATCTCCCTTTACTTTTACAATCAGTTTTACGACTCCGAGACGCTTTTGCGCCATTACGCGCAAAAGCGTCTTCGGGTAAATTCAGCCCGTTTTTTAATCTGATAAAAGTTTCTTCTAAAAGTATCGCGGCGCACTCCATTTCGGAATCCGTAACTTTCAGCGATTTTAATTCGACCGCAATATCTTTCATTACTTCGTCAAAATTTTTGCCGCAAAGCAAATGTTCTTGATTATCCTTCATTAACATACTCCCTTGAAAAAGCAAAATTAAAACTACTTTCCTCAAATCTACGAGGAAAGTAGTTTTGCGAAAATCCATTCACGTCATCTCTGCCAAAATTATTACCACAAACTGTTCTTTTTATCGTTGTCTTCCACCCATTTTTTCGCGCTCTCTTTTGAAGCCGACATCGCTTTAAGATCAAGCCTCACCTTGCGACCATCGGTTAAATCGTCAAACTCGTGACTTCCAAGCCCGAAGTGTCCGTCAAGTTCGTCTCCTTCAAATAATGCCTTAGGTCCGAAGTCCACGGATTCCAAATATCCGCAACTGTAGCCCATAAAACTTTGGCAAACCGTAACCTTGCTTACCGCATTATAATAGACCACAGTCCCTTTTTGCGCAAAAGCCGAAGCGGAAAACGCCAGCATTAACGCAAACACCAAAGGCAATATTTTTTTCATACACTCGCCGTCCTTTCTTATGACTTCGTTACCTCTTTTTGCCTTCCGAATTTTTCAACATTTTAATTGCTCCTTTGATTTCTTTCCGCCCTTTATATTCGGTTCGTGTGAAAAATGTTTAGTAATGTAAAAAAAATTATAACAGACTGTAGACAAATCAATAAATATTGTGCTCTTCATGGCTCTCCTTCCACCGCTTCGCGGTCCCCCTCCCTCTAAGAGGGAGGCTCCACAACCTCCACTTTTGAGCCAAAATTTTACATTGCCTCTAACAAAGCCCCCTCCTAGAGAGGGGGGGGTAGGGGGGGGAGAGTTCTGCGAATAAATAATAATAAGTCTACAGTCTGAAATCGCCCTTCGGGGCGATTTTTTTGTTTACACATTCGCCGCAATCTCGCATTTTTTGCCGCAAAAGGCTATGCCATACTTCCATACTTTATCTACCCCCTTATTCCTAAATTCCGTTATATATTCAAGATTTTCGATTTGATCAAGGGCGATTTTTGCGGTTTGGCTGAGAGCCGCTTCGGTACCTGCGACTTTAAATTCCATGATAACGCCGTTTTGATTTTTGTTTTCGGGGAAAATACCTATGTCAAACCTGCCGTAACCGCTTTCCCTGTTGGACTCGATTTCGTATTTTGGCGTTAGGAGAGCCGTTAATCCCAATATAAAACCGTGATAGAAGCTTTCTTTGTTCGCGGTATCATAGTAGCTTACCAAAGTTAAGAGATAATCGTTTAATTCTTCGGAGAAACTTTCAACATTTCCCGATAAGAGATCTTGCAGCAAAGCCAATAGATTAGGATTGCCCTCCATTTCCTCAATGCGGTCCACAATCTCCTTGGCGTATACCGTACGCACTTCACGGTTGGGGATGCGAAGATTAGCCGAAATCGAAAAGCTTTGCATAATAGGCGCCGCAGCCAAAGTAAGATAACCCGTTGTAAGGAGCATGGTATAAAGAGCGTTACGATTTTTGTAAATATCCGTGTAAATAACGCCTTCGTCAATTGTTGCGCTGACAAAAGCACCTTTTAGCAACGAGCGCAGTTCCTTAGCTTGCTTTTTGTCGGTTCTTTTTAAGAGTTCCTTTACAATGCTGTTGCCGGAAGTATTCAACCAATATACGGAAGGTTTGCAATCATTGTCAAAATAATTAATCACAGACCAAGGATTGTAAACGTTAGTCCCTGCAAAACTGTAACCATCGTACCATTCTTTTATTTGCGGCAGTTTGTCAACGACGTTAAAATCTTTTGCGATTTGCCAGATTTCCTTTTCGGTAAACCCCATAGCTTCCGTATATTTTCCGCTGATAAGGCTTGAAACCTTCAAATTGTTAAGTGAGCTGAAAATGCTCTCTTTGGCGATTCTAAGCACGCCGGTCAGTACCGCAAAATCTAAATCGGGGTTGGATTTTAAAACGGAGCTTAGGAAATTGCGCATAAAAGTTACGGCTTCATCGTAATAGCCGAAATCAAAAGCGTATTGAATCGGCGCGTCATATTCGTCGATAAGCACGAGAGCCGGCTTTTTGTGGTAACGATTGAGCCACGTTGTCAGGTTTTTTAAGGATTTTTGAAGTTCAACGTCACTTGCTTGTCGGGATAGTATCGCTTCAAAATAGCTTTTTTCATAGCCGTTAAGACAATCGCTTGCAAGCAAATAGTCATAAGAAAAATATAATCTTTGCATAAGATCGCTAAAATCTATTACCATGCTTTCATAATTCGCTTGCTTAATATCCTTCAAACTAATAAATACGGTAGGTTTGCTCCCCTGAACCGCCATATACTTTTCCCCTGCTTTTTCGATAGCCGTGTCTTCAAAAAGAGCGCGGTTCTCTTTTGCGTTTTCCATGGTGAAAAAGTAATAAAGCATACTAAGAGCAAGTGTCTTACCAAAACGCCTGGGGCGGGTAATTAAAATGGCTTGGCTATGACCGTCTATAAGCGACTTTATAAAGTCTGTTTTATCAACGTAATAATATTCCTCCCGCACTCTTTTAAAATCGTCCACGCCTAC
The DNA here is from genome assembly GCA_017529085.1 of Selenomonadaceae bacterium. Taxonomy (GTDB): domain Bacteria; phylum Bacillota; class Negativicutes; order Selenomonadales; family Selenomonadaceae; genus RGIG9201. The sequence goes on from JAFXOC010000588.1 coordinate 3,166, forward strand.
GGGCATAACATAATGTTGCTTCATTTGTCCTCGCCTCCCGGAAGGTTTTTTTAATCGTCATATTCGATAATATTCGCCTTAAATCCTCCCAAATGTAAAATCAATAAACTATTCTTTTTGTAAACAAACCGCTTTACTATACCTCATTCGATAACATTGGGCTTAACTCCTGCATAAATATAGAAAACAATTTGTAACTCTAAAACTCAAGTTCCCTGTCCTAAATTTTCTTGCGCCCAAGTAAAAAATTTACGATATGGCGATTTTGTAAAACACGATTTAAACAATACTTTACATTGCCATAAATTAAAACTATACAAGTATAAAATACTTGTATTTTACAGATTGTCTTAAATGGATTATACTGCAAACTGTCGAAAGGGAAAAACAAAAACCTTGAGACAACAGGATTAATAATTTTCTTCTACTGCAAAGGAGTGAAGCGCTTATGATAGAGAAAATCATTAGCGCAGTGAAAAGCTACTTCAAACTCATGAATAAGGGCGCTGCGCAAATGACAAACGTTGACTGAAGTCAAAAAAACATTAACGGTATAGAGTTTAGGAGTGGTAACTATGTTGAACATTTTTACGGACGTTATGGAAAATTATGTTGAACTTTTAGAGAACGCTGCGAACGACGCTGAATACGCTAATTGTTAATTCATAATTCATAATTGTGAATTATGAACTGAAAGGATGATTTAAATGATTACTTTATTTATGGACATTATGGAAAACTATGCGGAGCTTATGGAAAGCGCCGCGCTTCACATGGAAAACGCTAATTGCTGAGTGTTGATTGTCGATTGAAAGGATGATGTAAAATGACTAATGTGGCTAATAATGTTAATGTTGCGGTTGAGGCTGAAAATACCGGCGCGAACTTCGATTTCTTCATGGCTTTGATAGAGGCTCCCATTCTTGCGGCGCTTCCTGCTGTTATGTCTCTTGTGTTCCACTTTTCCAAATAAGATGAAAAAATCCTCCTTCGGGGGGATTTTTTTTTGCTCTCATCCGTTTGCAAAATATACCCGCAATGCGGCGAATTTTTTTGCCTCCAACATAAAATTAAAGGAAAATGCAATCTTTACGCAGAATATTCATGTGGATAAAAACAAATTGCGAGGTCTCGATAAACGATGAACAAGAACAAACTGACGACAATACTAAAAGAGTTGGGGCAAAGCTTTATGCCGCCGATTGCGGTTATGGCGGTTGCGGGGTTGCTGCTTGGCATCGGCGCGGCGCTTACCAACAGTGTTACTCTGGAGGCTTACGGGTTAAGCGATGTTTTACGCACGGACGGAGCGCTTTATACCTTTTTCATTCTGTTAAAATCCGTGGGCAAAGTTGTGTTTAACAATTTATCCTTGATGTTTGCGATAAGCGTAGCTTACGGAATGGCGAAGGAAGAAAAGGGCGCGGCGGCTTTGGCGGCATTAGTAGCATTCTTTTCCATGAATATGTCCATCAATGTCATGCTAAGACAAGTCGGATTTATATCGCTCCAAGGGGTAGTTTCCGACGACGTTCTGCAGGGGACAATAGCTAATGTTTGCGGCATTACCACCCTTCAAACGGGCGTTTTTGGCGGCGTTATCGTGGGGCTTGGCATCGCTTTTCTTCACAACAGGTTTTACCAAACAAAACTTCCTACCGTTATATCCTTCTTTAACGGCAGCAGGTTTGTTTCCGTTTTGGGCATGGTTGTTTTTATGCTTGTCGGCGTTTTTATGACTTATTTTTGGCATTACGCCCAATACGGGATATTTTCTTTGGGAAACGTTGTTACGAATACCGGATATTTCGGAACCTTTCTGTTTGGCGCTATAAAACGCGCACTCATACCATTAGGACTTCACCATGTCTTTTATATGCCTTTTTGGCAGACGGCGGTCGGCGGCTCCGCAGTTGTCGACGGCGTTGTTTATCACGGCGGGCAAAATATTTTTTTGGCGGAGCTTGCCTCGTCCACAGTCGCCCATGTAAGTTCCGCCGCCACCGCATATTTTTCCGGCGAATTTATATTTATTATGTTCGGGCTTCCCGGCGCGGCTCTTGCCATGTATCACGCGGCTAAGCCCGAAAAAAGGAAGGCTGTGGCGGGACTCTTCCTATCGGCTGCGGGCGTTTCTTTTTTAACCGGCACCACGCAGCCCATAGAGTTTAGCTTTCTCTTTGTCGCGCCTGTTCTTTACGCCGTTCATGTAGTTTTATGCGGCGCGGCGTACACCATCGCGCAGATGGCGGATATTGGCGTCGGACTCACCTATTCGGGCGGATTATTGGATTTTTTGGTGTTCGGCGTGCTTCCCGGCAACGATAAAACCGGCTGGATAAAAGTTTTGCCGCTCGGCGTTATATATTTCTTCGTATACTATGGAATTTTTCGCTTTCTTATACGGAAAAATGATTACAAGACCCCTGGCAGGGAAGATGACGAAAAGGAGACACCATGAACATTTTATCAACAGGCAAACGCCTATACCTTAGACAGGCAAGTATAGATGATTTAGACTTTATTATGAGACTTGAAAACGACGAAGAAAACAAGAAATTCATAGTTGCCTTCAGCAGAGAAGATCACAGAGCCGTAATAGAGCGTCCGGACGAAGCTATGGACATTATCATAGCCGAAAAGGACAGCGACACCCCCGTAGGGTATTTTTGGATACAAGGTTTAAAACTTGAATCAAAAGAAATTGAGTGGACGCATATTTTAATAGATAAAAAGGGCTTGGGCTACGGGCATGAAGCCATGAAACTCATGAAACGCTACACCTTTGAAACCTTAAAGGCGCATAGGGCTTGGATGGACTCTAAGGATTACAACGAGCGGGCTTTGCATTTATACGAAAGCGAAGGACTAAAAAGAGAGGGTCTCATCAGAGAGACCCTCTTAATTGACGGCAAATATGAAAATTTAGTGGTGCTGGGGATTTTGGACAGGGAGTATTTTGAGAGAAAGAAGTTGGGGTTAGAGGAGATATGAAAGTAAAGACTCACCCCTCAATCATCTCCTCCAATGTCTTAAACAGCACGTCGGGGTCGATGGGCTTTGCGAGATGGGCGTTTAAGCCGGCTTGAAGGCTTTTTTCCACGTCTTCGTCGAAGGCGTTCGCCGTTAATGCGATTATGGGCACGGTTTTAGCGTCCGGGCGGTCTAGGTTCCTTATGGCGACGGTCGCTTCAAGTCCCGTCATAACCGGCATACGCATATCCATTAAGATTGCCGCGTATTCGCCGACTTCGCTTGCTTTGAACATATCTAAGGCTATTTGCCCGTTCTCCGCAACGTCCGGAAGCATATCCCGCATTTTTAGGACTTCCTTCATTATTTCGGCGTTCACCGTCATGTCCTCGGCTATCAAAATTCGCTTGCCCGTTAAATCGACGGGCGTTTTTTCATGCTTCATCCGCTTCTTTTTAAGGGTGTTTTGGAACTCGTCCATGATGTTTTGCGTAAACAAGGGTTTTGCCACAAAACTGTCAACTCCCGCCTCAATAGCTTCGTCAATGATGTCGTCCCAATTATAGGCTGTAAGAATGATGATAGCTCCAGCGTCACCTACGAGTTCGCGAAGTTTGCGAGAACACTCCACGCCGTCCATCCCCGGCATCTGCCAGTCGATGATAAAGAGATTGTAATTTTCCCTGCGGGCGGTTTTCATCTTCACCTTTTGAATGGCTTCGTCGCCGGATTCCACTATGTCCGCCACAATCCCCGCCGCGCCTAAGACAATGCGGGCGTGTTCCCTCGCTATCGGATCGTCGTCCACCACAAGGGCGCGGATTTCGTCCGGGGTCAGAATTTCTTCCGCCTTGTCGGCTTTGCGTTTGGTTTCCACAAGGGTGATGGTGACGGTAAAGGTTGTGCCTATGCCCTTCTTGCTCTCCACCTTGATTTCGCCGTTCATCATGTCGATGATGTTCTTCGTTATCGCCATTCCAAGCCCGGAACTGCCGTATTTATTCTTTGCGGAGGAATCTTCCTGACTAAACGCCTCAAAGAGTTTGGGCAAAAATTCTTCGCTTATCCCGATGCCCGTATCCGCTACCGTAAAGGAAACAGCGGTTTTGTTGTCGTAGTTTTGCAGCTTCTTCGCCGTAAGGGTGACGCTGCCGCCCTCGTCGGTGAATTTTACTGCATTGCCCAAAAGGTTGATAAGAGCTTGACGGAGCTTCGTCGCGTCGCCTATGTAGAAATCCGCAAATTCGCCGATAACGCGGCAATCGTAGTTTAAGCCTTTTTCTTGGCATTGACCGCCTATTATGGTGTTAATCTGCTCCAGGAATTTCTGGAAGGAAAATTCTTCGTCCCTCAGTATCATTCGCCCGGATTCGATGCGGCTCATGTCTAAGATGTCGTTTATAAGCGTGAGGAGGTGTTTTGCGGACGAGCCGATTTTCTCAAGATATGTGCGGGTGCGAGTGGGCACGTCCTTTTCGTTTAACGCAAGCGTATCAAGCCCAATAATGGCGTTCATTGGGGTGCGGATCTCGTGGCTCATGCTTGAGAGGAACACTGTCTTGGCCTTGCTGGCTTCTTCGGCGGCGCGCAGCGCTTCCGCCAACGCCTCGTTCTTTGCCATAGCGGAGCGCATCTCGTCGTCGCAGTCCGCAAAACCTACCGCCAATATGTTTGGCGTTCCCGCCTGTTCGTTGCCCCTTACCCCCGCTATCTTTATCATCTCATATTCTTCCTTACCGTCGCGCCTTACGAGATAGCGATAAGATATGATGGGCAAGTCCTGCAAAGATGCCAAAATGCTTTCCGGCTTGATAAAGGTCATAAAGCCGTCTATATACGCGCCGTCCACATAGCGTATGGCGTAATCCTTAAAGCGTTCGGTGAACTTAAACTCCTCGCCTTCCTCCGCCGCCGTTTCGAGATCCCAAACTTTTCGGTAGCAGAAGCCTTCGTCCTTATCCAAATCCACATAATATACGCTCTTGTAATCCGATGCCATGGCGGTAATCATTCTGTCCTGCTCGGTCTTATGCTTCTCCTTTTCCAAAAGCTCCTCTTGAAGGGCGAGCTGTTCCTCAAGTTCCTGTTGTTTTACGCGGTTTTCGGTGTCCGCCACTTCCTTTTCAAGAGTCGCCCTTGCGGCGGTGCGAGTCTGGTATATAAGCACGGAAAAGACTATAAGGAGAACGAGCGCCGTAAGGAAGGACTGCAACAAACTTCTTTCCATGATGCCGTTTGAAATGGAGCTTATCTGTTCGCCTATCATACTCTCTCTTATTAAGTACGTCACCATCCAGTTGGTGCCTTTGACGGGAACATAGTATAAGGTTTCGTTTATATCGTTATATGTGAAAGTCTGGACGCCTTCTTTGCCCTCTCTGAAATCGTCCTTCATTGCCTGTAACGAAGAACCTTTTTCAAATTCGGCGCTATTTAAGGCTTCAAGCAAGTTTTTCTGGCTGGACAGACCGCCTAAAACAATGTTGGTAAGGGAATTTCCGTCGGAAGTGTAAAGATTGGCGTAAGTAGTATTGTTGTTGTCGGATTGAAGGGACACGGCGGAAAGGAGTCGCGCCATATCCATTTCTATAAACGCCGCCGTTAGGTAAGTATTCTGAAAGGGAATCCTATCCATCGGCACGGCGATTATTACTTTTTTCGAAGCGCCTTCCATATTTTTTATGGAAATGACGGATTCGGACAGATTTTGATGGTCAAACGGGTATAAGTCTATATCGCTCCTAGTGCCTCTTGATGTGTAAATAACGCCGGTTTCGTCCACAAAAGCGAGGCGTTCCACGTTGTAAAGCTGTTTCATTCTGGCAAGATATTCTTGCAGTGATTGGACAGACGTCAAGTCATGGGGCGAAATCAACCCGGTTACTATATCAAGGTTTGACACGAAATCTTTGAGCGCAGTTTCTATCACCTGTTCGCGTCGCTGCGCCAGTTCGTCAAGGTAAAACAGGCTGACGCTGTGCACCGCTTTTTCCGTATCCTCTTTTGCGTATTTTCCGGCAAAGAATGAGCCCAGCACCAACAAAACGATGACAACCAAGCTGCCAACTATAATTTCCTTCATCATTGATTGTTTTTTCTTCATCTGAAGCACCTCGAAAGCGGTTTTATCGTACCAATCGCTGCGCAGCGTCTTTATATACCGACAAATCAGCGCGCATTCCAATGACAATGACATTCATGTTTTGCTCATTTCGTTCCAATGTGTAGATTATACGAATACCGTATTTTTTTAATTTAATTTTTAAACATCCCGTTAAATCCAACCCGTTTTTATTGCCCAACTCTACTCCATAGCCGCCTTCCCGCTTAGGTAACGGATTTTGACTGACCTTACTAAGCGCGCTCAAAACTTGTGGTCGTACGCTTCCGTCAAGACCAGCTATATCTGCGGCAACTCTTGCATCATATATGATATTCCAATTACTCAATTTCGACGTCTCCTACAGCGGCAAGATCTTTTTCTGTTATATCGAACATTTTCATAATTTCTTGTTGAGTATATGTTTTACCGTTCGCATTAGTTAGTCTTTTTGCAGCTTCCCGCTCAATTTTTCGGTCGGTGTATTCTTCCATTAAGGTATCGTACATCTCCCTCGTCATAACAACATAATTACTGTCGATAACGGACAAAACATCCTTTTTTAGCATATCGGCAAATACATTTGCCGGTAAATTGTTTATTGCTGTGGCATTCATCATCATCATAGTAATTCCCTCTTCAAAACTCTTTTGTTTTAACTATACTAAATTCGACTTATTTTTGGTTTTTCCTTTTTATTAATGCGAAGAGGTATCGAAAATTTTTTGTTGCTATTTTTCTTTTTTTGTTGTATTATGAGCATAAGGGAAAAGCCTCGCTTGAGGGGCGAGGCTTTTGGGCGGCTTACGATGGTCTGCCCCCACTTTTAATGGTTGCGAAAGCCGTCGCGCTGCTAAACGTTCGACGGCTTTTTTATTTTTTTACCGGGATGATTGTTATGCAAATCAACGTTACCGTCAATAAATACACGAAATCGTATCTGTTCATCAACATCACCCCCTTTCGGGGGCTTTCAGCCATCGTTAGCAAACCGCTTGAACTCATGTTATCATAAAATTTTCATTTTGGCAACCGATTTTAGGTTGTTTTTTTTTGCATAAATTTCTAGAAGGATTTTTCCTATTTATAACGAAGAAAATAGTTGGGAATAATCCTGCTACATTTATAGAAAGGAGATGATTTTATGGAAATGGCGTTAGGATTTGTTATTTTATTGGCGTGTTTGGTTATAGGCGTTCGACACGGCGGCATCGGGCTTGGCGTTATATCGGGTTTCGGGCTGTTGGCGTTCGTATTCGGCTTTGGATATGTCCCCGGCAGTCCTCCCGTGGACGTTATGCTGATAATCATAGCGGTCGTCACCTGCGCAGGCTTTTTGCAAACCTCCGGCGGACTCACCGTTATGCTGAAATACGCGGAAAAATTCTTACGCAGCAATCCTAAACACGTTACCATATTTGCGCCGCTCACCACCTGGTTTATGACGGTGCTCTGCGGCACGGGACACACCTGCTACACATTGCTTCCCATTATTTACGATATAGCGATAAAACAGGGAGTGCGTCCCGAGCGTCCCATGGCAATATCTTCGGTTGCGGCTCAAGCCGGTATTTGCGCGTCCCCCGCCTCCGTCGCCGTGGTGTCCGTTGTGGGATTTTTGGTAGCTTCGGGCGCAGATATTTCTTTATTACAAGTTTTAGCCGTGACGATTCCGGCGACGGGCGGCGGCGTCCTCTGCGCCGCGCTGTGGAGTTATAAACGCGGCAAGGAGCTTTCCGACGACAAAGAATTCCAAAAATACATCGAAGACCCTGCGAACAGGGCTTATGTTTACGGCGAAACTGCCGAGAGTTTGGTTGATAAGGAGCTTCCGAAAGAAGCTTACCGCGCCACCATAATCTTCTTGGTCGGTATCTTGGTTATAGCTGTTTTAGGCAATTTCCCGGATCTTTTACCCAAAGTTCCGAACGCAAAAGGCGCGTGGAAGCCTCTTTCCATGGTGCTTGTCATTCAGATGGTCATGCTGCTCCTCGCCGCCATTATCCTTTTGACCTGCAAGGTTAAAGCGAAAGACGTAGGCAACAGCCAAGTTTTTAGGGCCGGTATCGTGGCTTTCGTATCGGTTTACGGCGTCGCTTGGATGGCAGACACCTATTTTGACGCCCACATGGCGTTTTTAAAAGAATTTTTAGGCACCGCCGTTGCGAATTATCCGTGGGCTTACGCCGTGCTGGCGTTCCTCACCTCAAAACTTGTGAATTCTCAAGCTGCGGCTATAGCCATCGTAGTTCCGATGGGTTTATCCGTCGGCATGGATCCGGTACTCATACTTTCGTTCATGTCGGCATGCTATGGATATTTCTTCCTGCCCACATACCCCTCTGACCTTGCCTGTATCGGCTTTGACCGTTCGGGTACAACTAAAATCGGAAAATACGTTCTAAACCACAGCTTTATGATCCCTGGACTCATCACCGTAAGTTCCGGCTGTGTCATAGGCTACGTCATCGCTCACGCGATAATTTGACTTTTCGAGGAATCCGCCTTCCTCAAATACAAAGTTACGCCGCATAAACAGAATCCGCCTTCCGTTTATGCGGCTTTTCGTTGCTTTTTTTATTGACATCAAACTATAAAAATGGTAGTATGAACGTAGTTAGAAGATTTTTCAAATATGTACCGTGACCTAAGATATCGGGATATAAAAGCTTAGGATTCAAATATGTACCGTGACCTAAGATATCGGGATATAAAAGCTTAGGATTCAAATATTTAGAGCCGGGGCAAACCGGCTCTTTTTAACGAGGACAAATATGTTTATCTTTATAGACGACTTATATTTTCAAAGATTTAACGACAATTACCTTATGCAAAATAAAGAAGTAATCAACGGAAGACCTCACAATAGACCGTGTTACATCTCCATTATCGAAGAAGATAACGGAATACAATGGGCAATCCCCATATCGTCACAAATTGAGAAATATAAACAAATTTATAACAAAAAGAAAAAACCGTGCGATACAATTGTTTTTGGGTACGTTTTGGGCAAGGAAAAAGCATTTTTAATACAAAATATTTGTCCAATAACAAACAGATATATATCAAAAGTTTATATCAACAAAAGCATCAACGCTCCGGTTGATATTTCCGTAACTTTAAAACAGGAATTAAAAAACAAAGCCCAAAAGGTATTGAGCTTACATAACAAGGGTGTAAAAATAATTTTTCCTGATGTGGATAAAATTAAGGAAAAGTTATTGGAAGAGTTTAACCGGGTCAATGTGAGGGATGGCAGTGAATAAATGCCGTTCGCCTCGCCATTTTTATTTATGTGAATAAATTTTAAAAAAAATTTTTTCAAAAATCCACCCCAAAACACGCAAAAACCCCGCGTGAATGCGGGGTTAGAACGGTTTTTTAAAAAATTTGCATTATTTCTCAATTTGAGGTATAATCTTGTATACGATAATCTGCGAGAGGATGTGCAAGATGAAAGCAGTTGAGTTGAGTGCCAGAGAGGCCCTTGTAAAAGAGATCGTGCGTGTGCGCCAGGAAGAGCATTTGACCCAGAGTCAGCTTGCCGAGAAGATCGGCATACAGCAGAGCAATGTCAGCCGCCTTGAGCGCGGTCACAGCAACCCTTCCATCGATTTTATCGAAAAAATCGCAAAAGGGTTGAACTGCAAGCTACGCATCGAATTCGTTCGGCAGGAAGGATGATTACTCCTTAGGAAAGAAGACCTCCAGGTTTTTGTTTTCTTTGTCCTTTATCAAAAAACTTCCCGCCAGGAAAAAGACTAGCGAGACGCTTATCCCGATTACTATCGGGTGCAATCCGAAAAGCTTTATTCCAAGCCCCTGGGCGAGGCAATAACAAACAGTGCCGCCAATGGCCGAAAACAGCGCTCCGTATTTGTTCGCCCATTTGGTGAATAATCCAAATATGAGCACCCAGAAGAACGCTGTCTCAAGGCCGCCAAAGGCAAACATATTTATGAGCCATATTACGCTCGGGGGATTAAGGGCCACCAAAAACACGACGGTACCAAGAGTTGCCGTCGCAACAACCGATATTGCGCGAAGGCGAGTTGGAGACAGCTCGCCTTTTCCGTTTTTACGGCGATAGTGAATAAACACGTCCTTTATAACGGAAGAGGCCGCCACTATTAAAAGCCCTGAAATCGTCGATATGGACGCCGCTAACGGGCCTATAATCGCAAAACCCACAATGGATTCGGGGATTGCCGTCGCGATTGATGTCGGTATAATGTGATCGACCGTACCGTACGCGCTGAGAGGCTCCGTAAGCACGCCGCGAGACAAGATTCCTATCATGTTTATGCCGATATTCATAAAGCCGACTACAAAGGTGCCGATAATCATCGCCTGATGGAGCCCCTTCGTGTCCTTATAGCTTATACCCCTTACCACCGACTGAGGAAGCGCGATCGTGCAGATACCCACCAAGAGCCATTGGGTAAAGTACAGTCCCAAAGGCATATTGCCGCCCGAAAACGGTTCCAACATCTCGGGATGATTGTCGGCGATATTTTGCATAATGTTGGTATAACCGCCGCCCGCTTGAAGCACGAAGTAAAAAAGGAGCACAATCCCCGCCATCATCACGAGGGCGCAGAGGGTATCCGTAAACGCCACGGCGCGAAACCCGCCGATAGCGGTATATATAACCACAATAAGTCCGAATACCACAAGCCCCATCTCGTAATCATAGCCCATAGTAGCGGAAAACAGCCTTGCGCCACCCACAAACTGAGCGGTCATAGTGCCTGCGAAAAACAACACTATAACAAGCGCCGAGATGGCCGCCAAAGCGTCCGACGAATAACGCGCCCTTATAATATCCACAACGGTTACTGCGTTTAATTTGCGTGATAAAAGCGCAACCCGTTTCCCGTAAATCCCAAGCACCAAGAACACGGCAGTCACCTGCACCACCGCCATATAAATCCAACCAAAACCTATGTGCCACGCCATGCCGGGGCCTCCAACAAACGAAGACACGGAGCTATAAGTGGCAACCGTTGTCATTGCAAGCACAAATCCGCCAAGGGCGCGATTACCCACAAAATAATGAGACAAAAACCCGCTTTCGCTTGCGGCCTCCCTGCGAACATAAACCGATATGCCCACCATTATGGCCATAAACAGCAAAAGCGGGATAAGTTGCAAAAAATTCATTTATCCTCCACCTCGGTTAAATCCATATCCTTAAAGAAAAATTTTACCATCACACACACCATCAGAATAGCAAACGCCCAAACTCCCACGGTGCCTGTTACAGCCCATAACGGCAAATAAAAAACGCTGACATCTATTCCCGCCATGCCAAACCCTGCCACGCACCAAAAAATAATTAAAGTAAGAAGCGCCGCCCCTGTTACAGCCGCTTCTTTTTTTATTTGCTGTAATTTCTCAAAATCTGTCATATTTGTTCACCTCCTTTTGTTGGGCTCCGCCCAAACCCGGCAAGGGCTCTGCCCCTGCACCCCGCCAAAGGAGCTTCGCCCCTCTGGACTCCCATTTTAATAATTATATTTTATTATATTCTTACTACGGGGTGCAGGGGCGAAAGTCCCTGCCGGGGTCAAGGGGGCAGCGCCCCTTGTGGGGTTTGAGGCAACGCCCCAACTAACGGGCGACTTTAACGTTGTCGCCGTAGATAGTTTTGAAGTCGTTTTTCATGGAGATAGGGAGCCAGTTATACTTAACGCAGCCGTCGAGCATTTCTTTGGCGCGTTTTGGGTTGCCTAGTTCTCTGGTTTCATCGTCGCAGATAACGCCAAAGGCGAGGGCTTTGTACTTGTTGTTAAATATTGAGTAATTGAGCATACTTGCGTCGCTCATGGCGTTGCCGAAGGCAAGGACGGGTTGTTTTCCGATTTCTCTTACGATAGCGGCTGTTTTGTTCATCTGGAGGTCTTTTATGACGAATGGTCCCCTAATAATAGTGTCGTTCTCTTGGTAGACGTATTTGAGAGAAGGCGCGTTGCCTTGATTGCCCGCAAAGTATTCGATGTCGGTGCCTATAATCTGGTTGGTCTTTATGTCGGGGAATGCGCCTAAGACGATGTTTCTGGCTATCTCTCGTTCCGTGCCGGAGACAATGTAGACTTTAAAATCGTTGTGGGCGAGGAAAGAGATAATTTCAACCATGGGAAGGTAGAAGGCTTCGCCCCATTTAAGGTTGGTAAGACCGGTTGTGGGATGTTCCATAAAATCTTTGACGTAACGGTTAAATTCGTCCATTGTCATGCCTGTAAAAGCGGAGCAGGCGACCTTGGCGTTGTTTGAGGAAGGGTATGGCACGCCAATCTTTTTTATGCTGGCGTCCATGTTTTTTGCGACCTTCATCTGCTCATCGTTGGCTTTAAATGATGAGTCGTCGTAGACTCTGTGAAGGAAGAGCGAATGATCGAAGTAAATAGGCGCGGTTTCGCAGAGAATTGTACCGTCCATGTCAAATACGGCTATGCGGTCTTCCTTGGGAATGTAGTTACGGTTATTCTTATCGGTAACTTCTTTCATATAGTCTTTTAAAGCTGCAAGCGCCTTTGCATCTTTAGACCAATATTTAAAATTTGAACCGTTCGCCTTAATATTTACCGAAGCGATTTCTTGCCGAGTTGCGGCTTCTCCTCCGGTAAACGCGAACGCGCCGAAAGAGATGGCGAGCGCCGCCGCCAATATTTGCTTTTTTAACGAAAACTTCATAAGTAATCCTCCAAGTTCAATATAAAATTTAATTTAAAAAACACGGGGTATTATAGCACAAATTCATGAAAAAGCAAATACCCCCGCAAAAGCGGGGGTATTTGCTTTTTCAAATGCTTCTGACATTATCAATAAATTCTATTATTTCAGGCATTGCGAAGTTCCTTTCGATTCTATAATCTCATATTGTCAGCGGCGTTTTCAAAAATCATTCGGAACCAAATCCTATTCTCTCAGGGACACATAAGCAAGCAAAAGTTTTGAAAATTAATTTGACAACAATTTGTTTTTTTGATAGAGTGAAACTAAGAAAGGACTGTTGGTAAAGGAGGTACTTCTATGAATATGCAAGAAATGACTCGTTTAATGGAAGGTCTAAAAAAAATGGGATTAACCGAAAAACAAATTTATGAATTTTTACTTTACATTGAGTCAGGAAATGAGAAATACGAACCGAAAAAAATAATTAACAATTAGCTCCAATTCGTAGAACACCCCGCAAGCAGCAACTTGCGGGGTGTTTGTTTATGTTCGACCGACTACTTCTGATATCGTCTACATCGTTATTATAACAAACTTTCTCATCACACGCAAGCAAAAATTGAAAAATCTCCTCCCCTTCGGGTTCTCCCCCCCTACCCCCCTCTAGGAGGGGGGCTTGGTTAGAGCAAACTGAAGTGGTATGAAATTTAGCCTCAAAAGTCGCGGCCAGAGTGCCTCCCTCTTAGAGGGAGGGGGACCGCGAAGCGGTGGAAGGAGAACCATGAAG
>JAFXOC010000589.1 GCA_017529085.1 Selenomonadaceae bacterium
CGTATTGATTTAAAAGATGACGGAACAAGAGCCATCGAGATGGAGATTTCAGGGATAGAATTACTGCATTTTATACATCATTTAACGGTTAATCCAATGATTTATTTGACGGAAGAAGCATGATAAATGAAGACCGTGGCGTTTTTTGATTCGGGCATAGGCGGATTGTCCGTGCTTGAGGAGGCTTCGCAAAAAATAGACGCAAGATTTATATTTTATGCGGATCGTGATAACGTGCCTTATGGGGAAAAGCCAAAGGAAGACATATTAAAATATGTGGAAGAAGCCGTGGATTTTTTAGCTGAAAGAGGCGCGGAGGCTGTTGTCCTCGCTTGCAATACTGCCACGAGCGTGGCGGCTAAGATTTTACGGCAGAAATACGATTTTCCCATAATCGGCATGGAACCGGCGGCAAAACGGGCGTTAGACATAGATTCTAGCAGGCGCGTGCTTGTAACTGCGACTCCCGTGACGGTGGCGGGAGAAAAAATGAAAAAATTAATAGGGCGTGTTGATAAGGAACATTTAGTTGATTTATTGGCGCTGCCGAGTCTTGTGAAATTTGCCGAAAAGGGCGAATTTAACGGAATCAATGTTGAAACATATCTAAAAGAAAAATTAGCGCCTTATAATCTTAACGATTATTCGGCGCTGGTTTTAGGTTGCACACATTTTAATTATTTTAAGGACACGCTTAGAAATTTGCTGCCAAAAACTATGTCGCTTATAGACGGCAACGAAGGCACAATAAAGGAGCTTGCGAGAAGGCTCAATCTTGATGAAAAACCGGGCGATAAAGAAATAGAATATTATTATTCAAAGCGAAAGGTAACGGATAAAGAAGAATTGATGCGACTTGAAAATTGTATGAAAAGACTTGAAAAGATGCGATGTATAAAATAAAAATTATTACAGACTGTAGACTTATCATTATTTATTCGTGTAACTCTCCCCCCTCTAAGAGGGGGGCTTGGCTAGATGCAATTTAAAATTTCGGCTCAAAAGCAGAAGTTGCGCAGCCTCCCTCTTAGAGGGAGGGGTACCGCGAAGCGGTGGAAGGAGAGCCATGAAGAGCACAATGTTGATTTATTTGTATACAATCTGTATTAGAGTTTTTTTCTATTTTTCAAAAGAAAATAGGAACTTACGCATTACTCTTTATAAACTCCAAAAAATCATCTCCGAATACGGCTAATTTTTTTTCGCCGACACCGGAAATTTTTAAAAATTCTTCTTTTGTTTTGGGCATTACCGCGGCAATACCTCTCAAGGTTGCGTCGGAAAATACCATAAAAGGCGGGATTCCTTCGCGACGGGAAATGTCAAGACGAAGTTTTCTGAGCTTTTCAAATATATCGGAATTTGCATTTGACGCGCTGCCGATTTTAACGTCGGTTTTGGCGCGTTTTTTTACTTTCATTTTGCAGAAGACCTGCTCTTTGTTGCGAAGCATATTCGCCGCTTTCTCCGTTAGCGAAAGTGTGGGATATTCGCCCTCGGATGCGTTTAAATATCCCATTGACACAAGAGTTTCCACAAATTCGCGAATGTCTTTTACGCGTCTTCCTTTCATTAGCCCATAAGTTGAAAGTTTATCAAAGCCCCAAGTCTTCAGTCGTTCGGCTTTTGAGCCTTTCAATACTTCCGCAACCGTTGACGCGCCGAAACGTTCCTTCATGCGGTATACGCAAGACAAGACCATTTGAGCGTCCACGGTAACGTCCTGCATTTGCCAATCTCCGGCGCAGTTTTCACAAAAATCGCAGGAGTCTTTCGCTTCCATATCGCCAAAGTAATTGAGCAGAAATTTTCTAAGACAATCTTGAGTATGACAGTAATTTATCATTTGACCTAAAAGCGCCATGTTTGCCGGTATTCTTGACGTGTCTTCACCGTGATGGATAAGAAATTTTTGCGTGGTTATGTCTCCTTGGGAAAACAATAGAATACAGTCGCTCTTTTCTCCGTCGCGTCC
>JAFXOC010000590.1 GCA_017529085.1 Selenomonadaceae bacterium
CAATGTAACCGCTAATCTCCAATTTGACAGCCACCAGCTTATCAATCTCCTCGTTGATTTTCTTCTCCTTGTCCACAATGCGTTCCACCCACTTGGCAAAGGGAGCTTCATGCGCCGCACTGTGAGAAACGTGTTCTTCTAAGCGGCTGCTATTGATTTGCAGGGAAAGATTGCGAAGATGCGTAAGCTCTGCCAAGTGGGCGTTAATTGCATCGTCTAAATGTTGCGCCCGCTCTAAAAAATCTTTCACGCTCATATCAATCGACCTCCATTTCCTTTTTGAGCCGCATGAGCAACCAATGACCGTCTATCTCTGTCAGTTTGCTAAACCACTCGGATTGAAAAAACTTCTCCGTATCCGACACCATCTGCTCGTTGTACCGAATATTATCAAGGAGTCGTTCTTCCTTGCTTTGTTTTTCTCGCACCTTGGGAAGGTTGAGTTTTGCCCGTTCCTCCCGCCGCTTTTTCTTTTCGGCAAGCTGGGCAATAACATCAGCCTCCAACTTGTCGGTGCGAGGATGCTTTTTGAGAAATTTTGCGGCTCGTCGATAGTCATTGACGGCTTGGGTAATAATTCCGTTGGCTAAGGCTTCATAAGGGTTCAACATCGCTATCCTTCCCTCTCTTCCAACACAGCTTTGACATCAGCCACTGACCTCACCACCGTGGCAATGCCGCCCGCCGCTTGAATTTTTTTCATGGTTGCCTCCTGCAGTCCCGTGGGCTTACCCCTCTCGGTTTTGACCTCCAAGCCGTAGAATTTGCCGCCAATGCAAGCAATGATGTCCGGGATTCCCGCAGTTCCGTACATACCGCCATGCTCCTTCCACGCAAAGCATCCCGGTAAGGTTTTAAGGTATTTCAAAATCGCTTTCACAATGCTCGATTCTTTCATATATGCCACCTCCAATGTGTCAAAAAGTAAAGCCTTTATTTTCAAGGGTTTTGACACATTGACACGAGATTTTCATTTTCGGCTATTAAAAATAAAAATTTTTAGTATATATATTTTGGGGTAATATAAAAAGGTATAGGATTTTTGCTGTCAAATGTGTCAAATGAAAATCATAGAATCCCCGTCAATCCAAGGTTTCTCCCAATTTAAGACCTGACAGGACACGACGTCTTCCCGTTTTATCCACGCCACGTGTCAAGCCGGGAAAATTTGCCGTCAACTGCTGAATCAAGGATTTTTGCGAATATGGTTTCAATCCACATTCTTCGCAGTAGCCTTTGTATGCGTTAAATAGTTCCGTGGAGCCGACGGAGTAGTCTTTGCCCATCTCGCAATATTCCTTGACAAAAGACAGCACCGAATCGGATTCTTCCCTATATTGCTGAAGTTCATCGGCATTGACCTGTGTTTCGGAAAAAACAAAGTGGTTCTGCATCAGACGGCGTAGACCTTGGAGAGCAAACCAAAAGATACCGTCTGCCTCCATGCGAAATTTCTCCAAGAGATCGGGGTCGCGTTTCTCCTTGGGTACGGCGTGATTGAAACGAATGATAATGAGCCGCCGATAAAATCCCTCGCTCTTGTCACCATAGTTCTTGGGTATGCTGTTGCAGGAAAATAAAAGCCGCGCGCTGGATTGAAACGAGAAAGGATTTTTGTTTTTCTTCTCCACGGTCAGATAATCCTCACCTACCAGAGCCTTAAAGATGCCGTTATCGTCAATGTTCTTCGTGGGAAGGTCGGCAAAGATGTTAGCCAATTTGCCGAATAACTCTGCTGTCTTAAATCGCTCGTTCAACGCTTGCCAGCTGACATTTGACACATTCTTTTTGCCCAAAAGGACATCGTTTAGGACTCGCAAAAGAACTGATTTTCCCGCTGAGGCTACGCCTACGATAACAAAGCATTTTTGAGCGGAGTTGACGGGGATAAGAAAATATCCAAGCATCTCCTGCAACAGAGCCACCTGCGCCATATCGCCGCCCATGGAGTCAGCCAAAAACTTCTTAAAGAGCGGACAGTCGGCTTTGCTGTTAAGGGTCACATTAAGCTGAACCGTGGAGTAATAATTTGGAGTGTGCTTGGTGAGCGTATTTTCGAGGACGTTGTAAAGCCCGTTCTTCACATTGATGATATAAGGGTTGACATTAAGTTCCCTGATGTCTTTTTGTACCAACAGCCGCCATTGTTTTTCGGCATCTATGATTTGGTGCATTTTGGTTTCACGCACCAACATTTTCTCCTGCACCATTCGTTGCGCTTCCATCTCCGTCATTTCTGAATACACGCCGCCTCGATAAGAAAAGTGTTGCTCGGCGGCGTAGAAAATTTGCTCCTTGCTCGCCATTTCCTTGGCAAGCACGCCGGGAAGAAAACGAAGTCCGCTGTCCATAGGTTCATACCAATCGGGGATAAGCGTACCGGCTTGGACTCGCTTGGCTTCCTTGTTGGATTTGTAGGCGCGGCTAATGTCTTTGTATACGGCGTTCAGCGGTTTTAGGTAGGTTGCCCGGAATTTAAAATAGTCCCTAATTTCGCCGTTTATGAACACATCCGCCATAACCACGTCCTGATTGTAAAGATAGTCGGTCACAAACCGCTTTGCCGTCTGTAAATCCTTGATAGCGTCACCGACAACGGGAAGGCTATGCAAAACCTCCATCAAAGCGTCGGAGGACAACGGCTGATAGCATAGAGCCGCAGGGGATTTTACCTTGCAGACTCCTTCGGTGAATTTTGGACACTTGAATCCTTTTTCGCAGATGACTTTGCAAGTTATGGGTTTTGTGCCGCTCTCCAAGAAATGATTTATTTTCTTTTGGGTATTTGCCTCGTTGTAACCGGGGTAGGGAGCGGAAAGTTCATGTATCAAAGCCGTGCCGCCGTCAAAGGAGGCAAGGTTAGTAATCATAGCGTACCAGTCATGCTCTGATAAGCTCGCCGCATCGTCACGGCAATGTTGCAAAAAATCGCAGGAACGCATAACAATGTCCAGTCCCTTGCCGGAGCCGTTCTTTTTCTCGATAGGGCTTTCGTCAATGACGGGAAGAATGTCGGCAAGCTGGTCTTGGGTGTATTTCCTTTCGGGGTGAAATGATATGCACTCCACCATGACCGGCTCTTTTTTGCAGTGATAAAATCCCGGCAGACGCATTACTCGGCTCTCGTTGACGCAGACGGGATCACCGTCAAATTGTTTCACCAGTTGCTTTTGAATGGTGCGGAAACGCTCTACCTTCGCCGTGCTGTCAACAAAGTAATAAACATGAAGGGATTTTTGCGTCTTGATTATCATGGACGGCGGCAGGGGAAAAGCGTCAATCTTCCTTTGCTGTTCCTCAAAAGTGCCGTTGTCCATCTCGAAGAATTGGGCGTTAATGCGGCTTATAGCGTCATCGTCTTGTCCGCCGTAGTTCACCACGAAGAAGATTCCGCGATTTTGAGCGTTGTGCTTTTTTAGCGTTTCTTCCAAGCCCATATATTTTCCGCATTCGCATTCCAATTTTGCACCATGAAAAACGCCGTCTTTTTTGTCCTCAAAGACGCGAAAACAGACAGTTTCCGTGGGATTAAACAGGCTGTTCAGTACATCCGTTGCCGTGACTTCCATATCAGCGCTCCCCCATTTCCAGTTTCCGCAAGGGAATACCCAGCCGTTTGGCTACTTCGATTTCACGCTCCATACCGGAGGAAATCTCGCCACCCACCGTAAAGAGCCATACCTCATCGCAAATCGCAAGGAGAGCCAAACCGAACTTCAGCCCCAGTTGACGCTCATGGGGAAGGTTATCGTCAAGTATCTGCGGATAGAGAAGATGGCTTGCTACTGGCATAAAACCTTGGTCGATAACATAACGGCAGTAATCAATCGCCGCATTGGTGTTTACATCAACATCTCCGGCGTATTTTGACGCCACATAAATTTTCTTTATCTTTTGGTATCCGGCGCGTTTTTTATGCTTGCGCCGCTCCGCTCTTATCACTTTGCCGATTGCCGCTCCCGCCGTTGGGTCGGGGTAGCCCGATTGATTTTTATACATAAGCCGTTCCTCGCTTTCCTAAAGGCAACGGCTGAATATTGGCATTCAGCCGTTGCCCACATATTTACTTATTCCTCGGTTTCACGCTCCACTAAGGGAAGGATGTTGTTGCGTTTGAGCAAATCGTAGATAAAGAGCCGCCCCTTTTGCGTCCAATAGGTGTGTTCCTTCGAGTGCTGTTCTCCATCATTACCCGTGAAAAGGTTG
The DNA here is from genome assembly GCA_017529085.1 of Selenomonadaceae bacterium. Taxonomy (GTDB): domain Bacteria; phylum Bacillota; class Negativicutes; order Selenomonadales; family Selenomonadaceae; genus RGIG9201. Next base: position 4,207 of record JAFXOC010000590.1, read on the forward strand.
GTACGAGTGGCAGCGTAACCCTTTTCGGCGTATTCTTGGTAGAGATGCCAGATTTCGCCTTGCTTAAACTGGATACCGTGTTCGTGCAAAAAGCCGTTCAGTTTAATTGCGCTCCAACCGAAGTCTTTAGCAATGGTGGTGATTGTTACGAGGTCAGGGCAATTCAAAACCACATCGTAGTAAGTGGCTTTGGGCTGAAGTTCCGCAAGTTGCTGATTTTGGACGGCAATTTGGGTTTCGAGAGTAGAATTTTTCGCACGGGTATTTTTAAGTTCCGTCAAGACGGCAATCATTACATCGGGGTTGTTCAAAAGTTCCTCGGTCGCATAAAGACCATGCTTGCGGATAGAAGGGAGGACTTCGCTCGTTACCCACCGCTTGAAGCGTTTAGCGGAAGGCAGTTTGCTACCGAGGATAAGGCTGTAGAGTCCGCTTTCGTTGATGACAGTCATTTCCTGTACACCGCCGGGGGTCTGCATTTTACCGACACCTTTGTCTTCCCCATCAACATGGGCACGAATAGCATCTGCGGTGCGAGTATAGCCCAATATCTCAGCTACATCTTTGCCGACGAAAAACGGCTCATTGTTGATGGTCAAGGTACGCACGATGCTGTTCTCAAAATTCCAAGTCATAATCTCGTTCATGATATTGCTCACTTTCTCCCCGTTTTGCCGATAGGTCAGCCAACAAATCAGTCCAATTCTTCCATTGTTCCGAAGGTCTCCCCGGCAGATGCTTCCGCGATGAGGGGCAAGTCAAATTCCGGGAAAGGTTGCTCTTCCATACAGCCACGGATAAACGCTACAGCCTCGGTCAGCTTTTCCTGGGGGATAATAAAGGTCAACTCATCATGAATTTGCAAAATAGGCTGAAGCCAGGGACGTTCCGACAGTCCTTTCAAAATACGGACGATAGCCAGTTTCAAAATGTCAGCCGCCGTGCCTTGGATTGGGGTATTGAGCGAACACCTCTCGGCAAAGGATTTCATGCTCCAGTTTTTGCTACGGATGTTAGGAAGATAACGCCGCCGCCCAAGCCAAGTTTCCGAATACATAGTCAGAGCCGCCCGCCGCTTGGTTTCCTCTTGCC
>JAFXOC010000591.1 GCA_017529085.1 Selenomonadaceae bacterium
AACTTTACGATTATTGCCGCATTGCGAGGGAGATTATGACGGGAAATCACGCCGTAGGGCGCGTTATAGCCCGCCCTTTTACGGGGGAATACCCAAATTTCGCAAGAACCCCACGTCGTCATGACTTTTCCATAAAGCCCCCCGCAAAAACTCTTTTGGACGAATTAAAAGAAAAAGAATTCGATACCATTGGCGTGGGTAAAACCTACGATATTTTTGCCGGTTGCGGCATAACAAAAAGCCTTGGGGTAAACGAAAACAATTCGGACGGCATGAGGAAGACCGAAGAACTTTTGTCTTGCGACTTTTCGGGACTAGCTCTAATAAACCTTGTGGATTTTGATATGGTTTACGGTCACAGGCGCGACGCCATAGGTTATGCAAAAGCTATTATGGAATTTGACGCGTGGCTGGGCGGTTTTCTTCTGAAACTACAAGAAGACGACGCGGTTATAATAACGGCGGATCACGGTTGCGACCCAACTTTCAAAGGCACCGATCATACGAGAGAAAACGTTCCTCTTTTAGTTTATCACAATAATATTAATTCAAAGAATTTAGGTACAGCAGACTCCTTTGCTTTTGCAGCGGATATTGCGCGAGAAATGTTGATGTAAAAAGGATTTTATATATTTTTGTAGAATTTATATAGAGCAACATCTAAAAACTAATTAATTTCTCTAATGTCTCCCCTCCGTAAAAGGTGGGCGACATAAAAAATAAGTTTTTTGGGTATACCCGCAAGAAACAGTTCTCAAAAGGATGTGATCTTATGAATAGATTTTTAACGTCTGCTTTACTGCTTATTCCTAGCGTTGCATTTGCTGCGGAGGAAACTTCCAAGGAAGCGGTTAAAGAAGCCCCAAGACTTTTTTCGCCGATGATGGCAGACTTTATCTTAGTGTTCGCCCTACTCCTGATTATTCTTCTGATTGCCGGAACAGCGTATAATTTTCTCAAGCTTCAAAACATGAAAAATCACGGCAAACGGATAAAAACTATATCGGGAGATTTAAAAGCCGCCGTTACTGAAATCCACTCCATTAACGCTTACTTGTTCCCGAGCGAGGAAAAGAAGGAGCAACCCAAACCTCCCGCAAAACCTCCCAAAGAAGAAAATGCGCCAAAAACCATAAAACGGGAGATTTGGCAAGATTTTGTAGACAAATTCAACAATCTTGCAAACAGCATGGAAGTGCCAAAAGCTGCCATTGCCTGCGAAAATTTCGTAAAAGAGCATAAACTTATTCTGTTAAAACTTGTTGAAAAAACCGACAATCAACCTCCAAAATTCGCGTTAGGAGAAAAAGGCGCGCCGTTCTGGGGTTGGCAAATTCCGGGCGATAGCGAAAGATTTGCCGTAGCTATTAGTCCCGAAATGAAGTTTGACGAAAAATTTCAAAAAGACGGCGGATTAAAGGAAATGTTTGCCTCTAACTTTAAAGACCTAAAGGAAATACAAAAGGTCGAAATAAAAATTCCCGCGATAGTTACAAAAAAGGGTGAAGAGTACACGATAGAACAACCGGGGCTGTTGCGGTTCAGTTAATAAAAAAAGCGTCCGAGCGGGCGCTTTTTTTCTATCTTCAGTTGCCTTGTATAGTGGACGACAATAATATTTGCGATTAAGAAACGGAAAATTCGTGAAAATGATGTTTGGAATCCAATCCGCGCCCTCACGAGGAGGGCGACCTAAAATCGCTCCCCTTGCGGGGGCGTTAATTGATTTCAATCCACGCCCCCGCGAAGG
>JAFXOC010000592.1 GCA_017529085.1 Selenomonadaceae bacterium
GTGTTATAAACAGACTGGGAGGAACTAAAATGCTATCCGATTATATCGCAACGTTTAAAAATAAATTCTATATCCCGCTTGTTATAGGAGTGGTTTTCGCCGTTATTCTTGCGGTTCAAAGCGTAATTTATCCCCCCGCTTATTCTTTGCCGGAAGTGGGGTATATCGAAAAAACTTATCTCGTAACGTCCGAGCAGCCGCTCTCGGGGCATTTCGATTTTAAACTTGCTCTCCTTAATTCCGCTTCCGTACGGGATTTCTTTATTCAAAACAAGGACAATTTCGAGTTCACGAAACTTTGCCGTTATTGGGACATACAGTCCTTTAACAAGCGCGAGGCTTGGTTTTTAAGCAAATTCGATTACCTAAAGGCTGCGGATAACATCTTAATCATAAAGATGAACGTCAGCAAAAAGGACGAGGCGAACAGCGACTATTTAAGAGAACACGGCGAGGAATTTTTTGACGCCGTTGCGGCGCACTCTTTTAATTACCTTGAAAAATACGGCGTAAAGGCGACTTTTACCACGGTTGACAAATTGGTTCTATTGCCTGAAAACGCCGCTGTGCCTACGGAAAGTCATTTTACCTTTAAATACGGCGTTATGGGCTTTGCGATAGGCGTTCTCTTCGGCTCTCTTGTTTTGGCGATTATCGCCCTAAGAGGTAGGAAAGATGATTGACGCTCTTTTGCCCCTCACCTTGGCTCTAGTCTTATTTGCCATACTGCTCTTTATAGTTTCGGACTTTGACATACTCTCTCCCGCCGTTATCGTCGCCTTGGTCATGGCGTTTTCAAGCGTACTCGCGCTTGCCTCCGCTTCTACATGGAATCTCTATATGCCCTTTTACGGCGCGACGATACTCTTTTTGGGTGTCTTAACCTTTTCCCTCACCTCCCTTGCCGTAAAATCCAAACTTAACTTTATAAAGTCCGTAAACTTACCGAATTTTGACGTCAAACCCGTCCCTGTTATTCTTCTCTCTATATTCACCTTTGTTTCAGCTTTTTTCAGCTTCAAGGAAACTTACGAGCTTGCGGAAAGTTTAGGCAACGACCAAGGCGTTTTCGGCATGATAGGCGCAATTCGCCCCCATCTTGAATCGGGCGACATTACAAGGAGCCGCACCATGAACTATCGAAACACCTTCGCAACCCTTTTTGCGTACGTTTCCGCCTTTGCTTTTTTCTACCTCCTAATTATAAAAAACACCTTTAGAAAGTTGCTTCTTATTCCCATGTTTCTGTTGTCCCCCTTTCTTATCCTTACCACGGGACGAATGAATTTGCTTTTTTATGTCATCTATCTCTTAATTCTCGCTTGTATTCTCTACCGTTTAAGAGAAGGCGATTCCAAAGCCTCAAGAAAACGTTCCCTCAAATGGACGCTTTACGCAGGCGGCGCATTTTTCGCCTTGTTCCTTATCCTCGGTACTCTGACGGGCAAAGTCGCTTTTGACGGCACGGGAAGGAGTCCTCTTCTAATCCTCGCCCACTACGGCGGCGCGTCCATTCCCGCTTTTGGCGCGCTTATGGAACTTCCTATCATCGACGATGGACTAATCGGCTCCCATATTTCCCTCGGTCTCTACAGAATGTTAAGCCGTCTGGGCTTTGACCTGCCGGAAGTTATGACGTTCCTTCCCTTCCTCCATTTCGACGGGATGAAAACCAACGTATTCACCGCATTTTGGCGGTACATCGAAGACTTCGGGCTTTTGGGAATGTTTCTTTTCACCTCCCTCCTATCCTTTTTCTACACTCTATTCTACGAACTCGCAAAAAGCGGACGCATAGGCGCATACGGCATTATCTTCTATTCCTCCCTCGCCTACCCTCTCTTTATGTTCTTCCA
>JAFXOC010000593.1 GCA_017529085.1 Selenomonadaceae bacterium
CACGCCTTTTAATTTCGAATAAAATCTATCTTTAGCGTTTATTCGGATAAAATTCACATCTACTATGCCATTATCGCCAAATACGGCTTCAACCTCATCGCCCTCGTTTTTCCTAAGCAATCCGTGGTCCACGAACACACAGGTGAGCTGTTTGCCAATCGCTTTGGATAACAGAGTCGCCGCAACAGAGGAATCAACGCCTCCCGAAAGAGCGCACAGAGCTTTCCCGCTGCCGATTTTTTCCCTCAGACGCTGTATTTCTTCTTTGGCAAACGCGCCCATTTGCCAATCGCCTTTAGTGTCGCAGATGTTTCTCACAAAGTTTTCGATTATCTTCGCACCTTCCACGGTATGCGCGACTTCGGGGTGAAATTGAGTGGCGTATAATTTTCTCGAAGGATTTTCCATTGCCGCTATCGGGCAATTCGCGGTCGAAGCCGTAACCGAAAAACCATCCGGCGCTTTTGTAATTCTATCGGTATGGCTCATCCAGCAAACGGTGTTTTGGGAAACTTTGTTAAAAAGCATGGAACCGGCGTCTTCAATTGCGACTTCCGTATGACCGTACTCACTCGTATCGGCTTTTTCGACTCTGCCGCCCAAAATATGCGCCATAAGTTGAGAACCGTAGCAGATACCCAAAATCGGTACGCCAAGGTTAAATAATTCTCTGTTGTAAGTAAGAGCGTCCTCTTTATATACGCTTTCGGGACCGCCGGTTAAAATTATCCCTTTAGGCGAAAGCTCACGCACCTTGTCAATCGAAACAGTACAAGGATGCACCTCGGCATATACGTGACATTCCCTGACTCGTCTTGCGATAAGCTGATTATACTGCCCTCCGAAATCAAGCACCAAAATCAATTCGTTTTTTCGCATAGATTGTTCCCTCCGTCCATTTTGATATTTATTTTATCACACTTTAGCAACAATTTCACACTTTTTTCCATAAAAATTGATTTTTTCGGCGATAAATGATAGAATAACGCTGAATTTAAAAGGCGTTTTTTATTGTTGAGCCTTCCTAACGAAGAAGTTCCGGGGAGGCTTGTTTATGTTTTGGAGTGAATTTATCTTGATGGATTTTACCGATTCAAAAAAACTCTTAAAAAAATATTTCGGCTACGATGAATTTCGTCCGGCTCAGGAAGAAATCATAAGCAGCATATTAAACGGCAACGATACGTTAGCCATAATGCCAACGGGCGCGGGAAAGTCCATCTGCTTCCAAATTCCCGCGCTTATAACGGACGGCGTCGTCGTGGTTATCTCGCCTTTAATCTCTCTTATGAAAGACCAAGTGGACGCATTAAACACAGCGGGCATTCCCGCTACTTTCATAAACAGCGCGTTAGACAGGAACGAACGCGATAATCGTGTGACTGGTCTGTTAAACGGCGCGTACAAACTTTTATATATCGCCCCTGAAGCTCTTGATACGTACACTATGAATTCTCTCTTGCCAAATTTAAAAATATCTCTCGTTGCAATTGACGAAGCGCACTGCGTATCTCAATGGGGACACGATTTTCGTCCGCATTATCGCGAAATCGCGCCTTTTATCGAACGCCTTCCATATAGACCGTTTGTCGCAGCCTTTACCGCTACGGCTACTCCAAAAGTGCGGGAGGATATAATACGTCTCTTAAATCTTCAATCTCCCAACATATATATAAGCGGTTTTGACCGTCCCAACCTCTATTTTAAGGTGCTTAGGAATATAGACAAGGATGATTTTGTGTTAAACTACATAAAAGAGCATCCGGGGGATTCGGGTATAATCTACGCAGCAACGCAAAAACAGGTCGAAAAACTTCATCTTTTTCTCTTGCAACAGGGCGTAAAAGCCGGACGCTATCACGCGGGACTTTCCAATCAGGAACGGGGTCAAGCTCAAGACGATTTTATTTACGACAGAACAGACGTAATAGTTGCGACGGTCGCTTTCGGCATGGGAATAGACAAGAGCAACGTACGCTTTGTGATCCATTACAATATGCCAAAGAGCATTGAAGGCTATTATCAAGAAGCGGGACGCGCCGGACGCGACGGAGAAAAGAGCGACTGTATTCTATTGTTTGCGCAAGGAGACATCACCACGCAGAAATTTCTTATCCATCATGGTGAAGACGCGTCGAGAATACCGGCGAATATGGCGCTTTTAGGTCAAATGGTAAATTACTGTCATACTCAAGATTGCCTTAGAAAATTTCTGCTCAATTACTTTGGCGATATGGAAGCGAAAGACTCCTGCGATTTTTGTGAAAACTGC
>JAFXOC010000594.1 GCA_017529085.1 Selenomonadaceae bacterium
AAAGCCGATTTGCTTACCCAGCGTATTTTATAGTCTCCAAGTGCATTAGACCAATATTGCATTTTATAAGCATTATCAGTTTCATCCAGTATGGTAACATCATCGCCAATCCAAACTTCCTCGTTATTACGGCGATCTGTTAATTCTGCGTCATGATAAGCGGGCGTGTTTCGTTGAATTGTAGCTGGCCACGGCTTATAACCAGAATTAATACCCTCTTCCAAAGCCGATTTGCTTACCCAGCGTATTTTATAGTCTCCAAGTGCATTAGACCAATATTGCATTTTATAAGCATTATCAGTTTCATCCAATATTGTAACTTCATCGCCAACCCAAACTTCCTCGTTATTGCGGCGATCTGTTAATTCTGCGTCATGATAAGCGGGCATCTTATTTGCCACAACGGCTGTCCACGGCTGATAACCCGGATCAGACTGAACGGGAGCGATAGGTTCGGGCGCATTAATAGAACCGTATAAAATAAGATTTTCGATTGATTTTACATCATTATCATCAACGACCCCATCACCATTTACATCTTCATTGTAAATGTTTTCAATGTTTTCTTTACCTTGAAGATATTTATTTAACTTAGTAACATCAAATATATCCACTTCGCCATCATTGTTGATATCGCCTTTTATGCCACTAGGTTCTTGCATTTTACCATAATTGTAAAGATTTTTGAAAGCTTCAAAATCGTTCATATCAACAACACCGTTACCGTCTATATCTTCATTGTATATTTCAGTTTCGGTATCCATACCCTTTAAACGATTTAATAATGTAATACCATCTTCAATAAAGCTAACTTCGCCATCATTGTTGATGTCGCCTCTGATGCCGGTCGGCTTTTGAGTCTTGCCATAGTGAAATATATTTTCAATAGCTTTAACATCATCCATATTTACAATACCGTCACCGTTTACATCTTCATTGTAAATTTCGGTTTCAGTATCCTTACCCTTTAAACGATTTAATAATGCAACGCCATCTTCAAGGAAATTAAACACGCCATCATTGTTGATATCTCCTCTTACGCCACTAGGCTTCTGAATTTTGCCATATTTGACAAGATTCTTTACAGATTCTAAATCATCTTTATTTAATTCCCCATCACCATTTACATCTTCATTATAAAGATGCGCAGAGCTAATCTCATCATTAAAAAATTTATTTAACAAATTTACATCAGAAACAGTAACTTTACCATCATTATTTATGTCACCTTTAATGCCTGTAGAATTTGTAGCCCTTGCGTTTCTCAATGCTTGTTTAAACGCAGATAAATCGGTAACATTAATTTCACCGTCATCATCAAAATCTGCCGCTTTTACATATGAACCTTTTTTTAAGTAGTTCTTCATTACCGTGTCCATCATCAAATCGTTATCATTGCCATCAATAACGCCGTCATCGTTAAGATCGCCTTTAATCGGCTCTTTTTTGGGGGTCTCAATCTCAATATATTTTTTCCCTTCGCGACCGATAATGGTATTAGTCAATTTTGTAAGATCGAACACGTCAATCTCGCCATCGCTGTTTAAATCCATGCGTTTGAACATATTCGGGTCGGTAATTTTCTTTTTTTCGACTATATGATCTTGTATCGCCATAACGTCGTCGGTATCTAATATACCGTCATCGTTGAAATCGCCCATAAGAACTTTCTGTGATTCGACATTTTTCCCCGCGCCGCTACCTAAAACAGCGCGGGATGCCGCATTATAACTTCCCGACATGAACGAAAGATTATTCAGCATAGCCTCCGCCGAGGTTTCTTTTATAGGCGTAGAATGTTTAGATGGAGTAGGGGTATCCTGCTCTCTCTTTTTAGCCGAATTTTGGGACTGATTTTGAAATTGTTGCAACAAGTCGCGGTAAGAAAAGCCGTTTTCGTCAACTGTTCCCGCATTGTTGCCGGAAACCGCATTGTTATTTCCGTTTAGAGTTTGCGGGCGAGATTGCACTTGTCTTAATTCCTGCATAGTAGCCCTTCTTTCTGTAAAGAGATTGTCTATCCGTTGGTATTTCCGACGATATTAGCGGGCATATTGGGCGTTCCCGCAAGTTCCGTCAAGAGGTCGAGCATTTGTTGAGCGGATTTTTTAGCGACCGTAGAGCCTTGACCGTCCACCGGCTCTCTTCTTATCAACGCTTTCTTTTCTGCCGCATCTTTTTGCGCTTTCTCTTCTCTCGCCTTTTTAAGCTCTTCCTTGTAAGACAGCGCATTTTCCTCGGCTTCTTTTTGCGCCTTAGCTTTTTCGTTATATGCGCGAGTCGCTTCTTTTGCGCTTATTGCGGCTTGGGTGTTAGTTGTTTGTATGGTTGACATTTGTTGCTCCTTTCGGTGGTGAAAATTATAGTTCTAGGGATTTATTCCGTAAATCCCCAGAACAAATATCATTTAAACTCAAATAAACCTTTGAGCAATGATTTAGTCGCTTCAACCTTATCATTTAATTTCTTTAAACTTGATTCTGAATTATCGGAAAGCGTAGAAAGGTCTTTTTTCATTTTGTCCAGCACTTCCATATTTTTTTCAAGTTCATCGACTTTTCCCTGCTGTGCCCTAATCCAAGAACTTGAGACGCCATTGACATTGCCGAATCTTTCAATCATTTCATGTATCGCGGAAGTCAACTGTTTCTTGGTAATATTAATAAGCGAATTCGCCAACTGCTTATCATTAGTTTTACCGGTTATTAACATTTCCAATATACCTGTCCCAATGTCGTATACATTGCTTACGATTTTTTTGTCAACCCCGGTTAATGCGCTTATTACCGCCTTGGTTGCTTCATCCATTTTTTCATCAATTACCTCTCCGGCTGATTTTGCAAGATTTGATATGGCTTTTTTTATTCCTTTTTCTGTAGCCGGCAACCCAAGAATAACACTTTCTTCTTTGTTATTATCTTTCCATGATATTTCTATCCGAAAAACATTAGCCCAATCTTCGCCAAATCCATCCATTTTTATGGTATACTTACCCTCTGAGAATTCATTTTTAGTAAAAATTTTACTGAAAAAATCAATCATCGATGCATTATCTGTAAGCACGTCTTTGGTAATTTCAGGTTTACTCGCAATAATATCAGCGGCTTCTTTGGCTATTCTGTCCTTGAGCTTTTCAAAATCTTTTGCAGGAATGCTCGACTCTTTAGGAATATTCTTCTTCAATTCTTCAATAAGTTCCGCTTTTGCCTTGATGCTGTCAGACGAAATTTCTTTTTGTACCAAAGTCCCCAACTTTTCGGCGAAATCGCGTTCCAATTCGTCAATCTTTTGACTTGCTTCTTCTACAACGACCTCTTGATTATGAGCGTTGATAATCTCTTGAATCTTACCCAAATCCGAACAATTAACGAGAGCAGATATCGGTCGCTCAGTATCGGCATCCTTTATCATAATCGATTGATAACCCGCTATATTTTTCACCTCTGTTTTTAATTTGCCAAGAGATAGAGAAAAATTCAAAGTATCTTCATTGGGATTAAAATCAAAAATAGTCGCGCCGGAACTGTTTACATTGAATTTATCTTTGCCGGTTCCCGCATGTACAAAAGACGCCGCATTTATAGTAACGCTATTTTCACCGCTGTTCAAATATACGCTTGAACCTGCCCCGCTTATTTTAACAGTATCGTTGCCATGTCCCGTATTAACGACATTACCACTACCTTTGATTTCAATATTGTCGTTGCCGTGTCCGGAATTAACCACACCGCCTTTGCCGCTAAAGGTAATGTTATTGTTGCCGTTAAAAGCGTAAATTTCAATGTTGTCCCCTGCGTCTGTGGTTTCAATGTCAAAGGGACCGTTTGCGACGATTTTTAATTTATTGCCTTCTTTAGTGTAGGTCGCTATGCCATCGCTGTTTTTAACATATTCCTTTCCGTCAACCATAAGACCGATTAAACCTTTGGTATCGGTAACATATCCGCCGTCTACGGTTAAATTAGGCGTTACTAAAGTAATTTTGCCGTTAACTTCGGTAAAAGTTACCTCATTGCCACCGCTTACAGTAACCTGTCCTGTGACATTACCGTTAGAGTCTTGCAAATCAAAGGTTTCACTGGGGGAATTTGCAACGCGAGTGTATTTCTTGAACCATTCGCCTGGATTATCGGGGTTGTTGGTGATGTTAAGATTAGTTTCGTTCGGTTTGAAGATTTCGTCTGCGCCTGGAAGGTTTTCAAGTTTTAATTTTTTACCATCAATTTCAATGGTAGTTTCTGGATTAATTTTTCCAGTAAAAGAAACCCATTGAGTACCGTTACTTACTAACGCAGGAACTCCGTTATCATTTTCTTTCAAGGAAAAATCATATAGCCAGCCCGGACCTGGAAATGTAATATTAAATTTGTTATCACCTTTGCTTTGAACCTCACAATTTGGTTTAATAATATCTATTGTTACATCATTTGCAATACCATCCAATATAATTTTTGCATTTTCGCCTGCTATATCTATATCTTTGCCACCTATAACAGTACAATTGTTACCCTCCACGTGTACATAATCAAAATTACCAGTTATAAGCGCATTATCCAAATATATGTGTGCCCATTCCCCGTTAACATCGATTGCGGTCTTTGCCGCGGTTTTATCAATAGTGAGTACTGCACCACCTGAACTTGCAATTTGTTTTCCCTTATCATCATAAACAGATGTACTGGTAGGCACAATAACTTTATGAGGTGTATCTGAAACTATTATACTACTTATGTAACTGTAATATCGATTAAATTTGACTTGATCTCCTTTTCCGATAAATGCGATTTCTTGAGAATAATCTACACCTTCTTTATCCGGATAGATAATTCCCCAACCACGGTATTTATTACTAACATATTCTCCGTTTATATTTTCCGATGTATAGTTTCCAAAAATATATAAAGGATTATCTTCCGATGAACCGGGAATACCATGAATTTCCTTTCCATTCATCATATTTACAGCTAGAGAAAAATCTATTTCATCAATAATCCCATCATCATTAATATCCGCTCTGCGCATTTCATCGTAATAGGAAAGAGAATTATCATATTGAGTATATTGTGTTTTTTGTTGCGCATAATTTCTAATCCGATTCACATCACCTTCATCAAATAAACCATCGCCATCAACATCCCCAGCCGAAGGCTCAAATGTCAACAAAGGCAACTCTTCCGTCTCAGGAGTGGGTTCAGGCTCGGGCTCGGGGGTCGGTGTAGGCGCAGGGGTAGGCTCGTACCACTCAATATTTTTGAGGTCTTCCTCAATTTTTGTACGCTCTTCATCATATTTTTTGTTCTCTTCATCGCGTTCCGTTTGTTTTATTTGTCCGATTTTCTCGGCATACGCTTTAATTTGCTTATCCCATATATTCAAAATATCCGCTTTATCGGTATCAGCGCGTAGCGCGGTTGCGTCCGTTTCGTCAAAAGCACCGTCTCCGTTGGTGTCTTCCGCTACTAAATCAGATAAACAAGTAAGATCGCGTACACCTAAATTGCCGTCACCATCAAAGTCGTATCTTGCAATGGTTTCCGAATCGGTAATTTTTTCAAGCCCAACTATATGCATTTTTACTTTCTCTAAATCGGCATTAGAAA
>JAFXOC010000595.1 GCA_017529085.1 Selenomonadaceae bacterium
CAATAAAGCTTGCCCCTTCAAAGAGCCACAGCTGTGAAGCGAGAGAAATAAGCTTGCGTATTTTTTGTATTTGGAGGAGAATTGTCATGCTTCTAAAAATTTCGGATTTAAACATCTTATATGGTGAAAAAATAGTCGTAAACAATGTAAATTTTGAGCTAAACGCAGGGGAAAGACTCGCTATAGTGGGCGAATCCGGAAGCGGCAAGACTACGCTGATTTGCGCCTGCCTAGGCGTTTTACAAGGCGATGGGCGTATCTGTAAAGGCGATATACTATGTAATGGAAAGAATCTCGTAAAATTTACCGAAAGCGACTGGAAAAAAATTCGGGGCAAAGAAATAGCGATGATTTTCCAAGACGGCGGAAGCGTATTAAACCCCGTGCATACTATTGGAAAACAGTTTATCGAATATATACGGCTCCATTCTGATGTTGACAATGAAACGGCATATATTACGGCTGTTGATATGCTAAAAAAAATGAACCTTCCTAATCCCAAAACAATTATGAATTCGCATATTGCCGAACTCTCGGGCGGAATGCGTCAGCGTGTGGGGATAGCTATGGCGATATTGTTTAAGCCTAAATTGTTGCTTGCGGACGAACCTACTTCCGCGCTTGACGCGACTACTCAAGCGCAAATTTTAAAAGAACTTGCAAAGATTACGGAGTCAGCCATGATTATCGTCACTCACAACATAGGCGTTGCGGCTTATTTGTGCGATAAAATCATGGTTCTGCAAAACGGCTCCGTAAAAGAATACGGTACAACAGAAGACGTTTTAAAGAATCCGAAATCCGACTATACAAAAACTTTGCTTTCGGCTACTCCCGAAATAGGAGAAAAACGCTATGTCTGATAATATTTTGGAAATAAAAAACGTTACCAAGAAATTCACTCTTGGTAACGACAAAATCATAACCGCCTGCGACAACATAACATTCAACGTAAAACGGGGCGAAACAGTCGCTATAGTGGGGGAATCGGGCTGCGGCAAAACTACGCTTTTAAGGGGAATTATGAATATCGACCCTATAACTTCGGGCGAGATTTTATTTTATCCAAAAAATGAGAACTGCCGAGATATAGCTAAATTAAAAGGCGAAGAGCTTCGCAAAAATTACAGGCATATCCAAATGATATTTCAAGACGCAACGACAGCTTTTAACCCCAGAATGAGAATAAAGAATATAATAACTGAGCCGCTTATAAATTTTAATATTATAAAGAAAACCGAAATCAACGAAAAAGCCGCCGAACTCTTAGAGCTGGCGGAGCTTTCAAAAGATTATTCGGATCGTTACCCACACCAATTAAGCGGAGGAGAAAGACAACGGGCGGCAATCGCAAGAGCCGCTTCCATATCGCCTGAGATAATTGTTTGCGACGAGGCGACTTCCGCCCTTGATGTGTCCGTTCAAGACAACATTATAAAATTATTGGTGAAATTGCAGAGGGAAAAAGGATTGACCTACATTTTCGTGAGTCATGATCTTGCTCTTGTATCGGCGTTTGCTCACAGAATTGTTGTTATGTATATGGGGAAAATCGTGGAAATAATTGACGGCGATAAACTTCAAGAGGCTAAACATCCGTATACTAGAGCGTTGCTTAATTCCTCAATTACCCTTTGTAAGCAAAACGTAAAACATTGAAGGGCATCTCTAAAAACTTATTTTTGATGACTCCCCGCCCCGAAGGGCGGGGAGTCATCAGAGAAATTATGTAGTTTTTCGAGGTTACTTGAAAATGTTATTCTCGTTTCATAAGCAAAAGCGCGCTGGCAACCGCCCGCTCCTTACCGTCGGAAGGAGAATTAACAAGCTTCCCGTCTACTATCATAGCGGAAGAGCCGCCTCCGTCAAAGTTAAGAGCGTTCACCGCGCCAAAGGAACGCATAAGCTCCGCAAACTCGGTCAGTGTGCATCCGCGACTATAACCTTTTTGCCTGCCGTCCACAACCGCAAAAATATAATCGCCTTGTTCCGTTACGCCGAATCCTGTGCGCGGAGCGCGACCGCGTCCGATATCTGCGGGAAACTCTTCTTCTTTTGAAGTGACGTGAACTTGACCGTTTTCTATCAAAAGAGGTCCTGCGCCCAAGATTTCATTCATCGAATCCCAAGGCTCGCCCAAAGTCTCGAAAACATCTGCGGTATCTCCGACCATTATATCTTTAAAAGCCTCCATAGCTTTGCCATGTACGGAAATTACAACGCCATGTTGCGGAATTTTGCTGTTTGACTTGTTTATCGCTGTAATAACGCCGTTTTGCGCCGTATATTCCATGCCGTATTCGTTGGTTTTCGTAAATTCGCCGTAAAATCTGTTGTAGAGGACAAGATTGTCCTTATCTCTGGCGCAGTTTACCCCCGATACGGGTTGAGTAACGCCGTTTAAGGTGACATATCCTTGATAGGAGACTTTTCCGAAATACGCGGAACCATCGGGCATTAGTCCTATAGAAGTACGTTTAAAATACGTTGTGCCCACTATTTGCCCGTCAAGTTTCATGATGCCGATTATTTCTCCGTTAGCGGAAAAATAAGAAGCGTTAATTCCTGCTATCGCGTTATGCTCTTTAACGATGGCGCTTGTGGTTTGTCTGCCGGGTATCAAATCGCGATCCAAAGCGGGCTTTAAACCGTAAAGATTTTTATCTGCTGTTAGGAAATAAGCGGTAACGGGTTCGTCTTTGGATTTATATTTATAAATTTTTTCCGTAAGTCCCGGAGCAATTTCAATTTCCGTGATTTTAGGATTTTCCTCCGGCTCTTCGGGTTCGGCGTTTGGCTCGCCTTCATTGCTTAATGGGTCTTCTTGAATTTCATCCTTCTTTTTATCCGTTGAAACCGTTTCTTGTTGAAACGTTCTATCGTAAGAATCTCTTGAAGGCACAGCTTCAACGGGAAAAAATTCGAAAAAAAACATTAAGCTGAAACAAAAACAAAGAAGCTTTTTTTTATAATCGGAAATGTTCATGATAAAATCCCTTCAATAAGTGGTTTATTGCGTAAATATTCGCCGCTAAATTAATTTATCCTGCAAGATAAAGCAAGGCTTCTCTGTAATTTTTTTTGTAAAGCAGGATTTTTTTTTATTAATGTAGAAACATATTTAACAGAGAAGGTACCCTGTATTCCCAAGGACAATGCCCTTGGGAAGGGTTAAGGGGCAACGCCCGTAGTTAGGTTTGGGCGAAGTCCGACAAAAGCGAAAGGCGTGAGAATTAGTTGGAAAAAATTTTTAAGCTTACAGAGCGTGGAACCGATGTAAGGACGGAATTTACTGCGGGCATCATAACTTTTATGACTATGGCGTATATTTTAGCCGTGAATCCCACTATGCTTTCCGCAACGGGAATGGACGCCGGCGCGGTATTTACCGCAACGGCGATTGCATCCGCCGTCGCTTGTTTTATAATGGCTTTTTACGCCAATATGCCTTTCGCTCTTTCGGCGGGAATGGGGCTTAACGCTTATTTTACGTTTACCATTGTCCTAACTATGGGCTACACTTGGCAGCAAGCCTTAGGCGCAATTTTTGTGGAAGGTTTGCTCTTTATATTGCTGACCTTGGGCAATGTCAGAGAGGCGATATTTAACGCAATACCCGTATCCCAAAAACATTCGCTTACCGTTGGCATAGGACTCTTCCTGTGCTTTATCGGATTGCAAAACGCCCATATAGTCGTGCAGACTCCAACTTTAATCGGCTCTTTTTCCTTTCAGGATTCAGTGACGAAAGGTACTTTTCCGTCTGAAGGCATAAGCGTGTTGTTCGCTCTTATCTGCATATTGTTATCTTCGTATTTGATTGTTATGAGAGTGCGGGGAGCGCTCCTTATAGGCATACTGCTTATATGGTTCATAGGCATAATATCGGAAGTTTTGGGTTTTTACGTGCCAAACCCCGAAGCGGGATTTTACAGCGTAATACCTGAAAATATAGTGTCTATGCCGGCGTCAATATCATCAACTTTTATGGCGTTTGATTTGTCAGAACTGTTTTCAGTTAAATTTTTAACGATATTGCTCGCCTTTTTAATGGTGGATCTTTTTGATACTTTAGGCACTGTAATAGGCGTTGCCTCAAAGGTGAACATGATAGATGAAAAAGGACATTTCCCGCATCTAAAGAAAGTGTTGATGGCTGACGCATTGGGGACAACGGCTGCGGCAATATGCGGTACAAGCACGGTGACAACATTTGTGGAATC
>JAFXOC010000596.1 GCA_017529085.1 Selenomonadaceae bacterium
ACGCAAGGTCCTAAATTTCCCACAAATACAGACGAATTGGG
Organism: Selenomonadaceae bacterium; assembly: GCA_017529085.1. Lineage (GTDB taxonomy): Bacteria > Bacillota > Negativicutes > Selenomonadales > Selenomonadaceae > RGIG9201. The sequence goes on from JAFXOC010000596.1 coordinate 42, forward strand.
ATTGCTTTTAACACAATTTGGGTATTTGGCTCACGAAATTGACGCTGTTCAGGGCGCGGCTTGGGAAATCTATTCCACGGAAGAATCGCAACGCAAGATGAATTGGTACGAACGAGGTAATTCGTCAGGGTTTAACGGAGCTACTTTAACTTATTCAACCAGATACAAATATACTCATTCGTCCACCGCTCCTAACGGGCAAGCAGGTTATGTACAAGAGTATTCTTTAACGCTTAGATTGCCTAACGGGGAAATTTATAAGAGTCCACATAGCGCATATTAAAAAAGGAAAAGGGTGGTGGTAAACCAAAACCTTTGCACTCGTAGTAGTCCGATTCGGACTACTTTTTTATTATTTTATTATATAAAAAATTTTTTATATTTATGTTGCGCAAATTTTTTTTATATTATAAAATAAAGAAAATAATTAAGTTTTGAGAAAGGATGACTTTTATGTTTACAAAAAATTATGACGATGTTTCCGATATGTTTCCCGAAATTTTTGTCGGTAGTCACGGAGAATATTGGTATCGTAAAGCATGGGAAATTTTAGAAAAACACGGATTAAACGCTTACGAGAATCGTGAAGAAGAATTTATGGTTTATGTCCGAGCCGCTACTTTGGGAATGTTATATTTAGACTTTTTTAAAAAAGCCGTAGAAGAAAATACCGAATATGACAATATTGTTTCCGCTTTCCAAAGCAAAATCGGCAGAGACTACACGGTGGAATTTTTTAAAAGTTTATATGCAAAATATTCCGAGGATAACGAGGAACTTGACCTCAATTTAGAAGATTATGCCGATGAAGAAAATGAAGATTTCATTACAGAATATGATTTTGTCGAAAATCTTTTATTGCAATTTACCGACATGGAACGTTATGAAATCATAGAATATATAAGGCAAGAATTAAAGGATTTTACAAACTGTCTTGCTCTTTATTGCACATCTAAAGATATTGAAGAATTTGAAATAAACGAAAACCAGAACGAAGATGAAGATAATGAAGATGAGGATTATATGGACGAGGAAGAACGATATATTAATTCGTTGCTTTCCACCAAAGATTACAATTCTTTCTGGGAATCCATTCGGAAAAATTCGGATGAAATTCGCAATTATCTCGTAACGGGAAATTTAAGCGCCGCATACGAATGGTGGAAAGAAGGCGGAGAAAGAATAGATATGTATTGGTAACGGATATTCGTTGAAGGAGTAGTGCTTTAAAATGCTAGTGCCTTATACCGAAAACAACCGACAAATTCAACAAGCCGTTGCATCTTTGGCTATTGAGAATATGTATTTAAGCAAGTCTTTTATCAACAAATTAATTGAAATTGGCGATGATGAAAGAGCCGAAGATGAACTATTGCAAGATGTTATAAGAAAATATAAAGGCGGTTATTATAATGGGACAAACTAAAGTAGGATTTAATAAAAATTATAAATATCCAGCTTCGCTTGCCTGTCAAGTTCGTTCAGCAATTCGTATAAAGGAAGAATTGCCGTATCAAATAATGGCGGGTATTTTTAAAGGTGAAGTGGAATATGTAAAAGAAAAGCATGAACAATATTTTCTGGCATTTTTTGAAATGTGTAGAACTAATTTAATTCATAAATTTATGAAAGAACAGGATATTTCAAGAGAAAATATCTTACAAATTTTTTATAAGCTGCCACAAAGAGGGGAAATTCAAGATTTTCAAGAGGAATTAAAAAATGGAAAATTCTAAGGTATTATTAGATAAAGCTATTTCAATTATAAATGAAGCATCTGTTCCCAAAAGAATTTACTCTGTAGGTGGAGGAACTGTTTTATCCTTTTTTTATAATCACAGGGTATCTAAAGACATTGATATTTTTATCAATGATCCGCAATTTCTTTCATCTATCTCTCCACGATTGAATAAT
>JAFXOC010000064.1 GCA_017529085.1 Selenomonadaceae bacterium
AGCGTTTCTTTTGTCGCGGCGATAGGATTCTTTGGTAAGGCTCTCGTTGACAAGGACGGTGACGGTATTCCAGATGAGTTTGAAAAGTGAATAATGCTTTTTTACCCGCTACGGATTTTTTCCGTGGCGGGATTTTTTTGTTTGTTTATGGTATACTTTTTATGAAGTATATTATATATTACATATTTTGATATGTTGCTAGGGGGTTTTTATGGAAATTGTATCGTGGAATGTAAACGGACTGCCGTCGTTCGTTGAAAGTCAATCGTACAAACCTATAGAAGCGTTAAAACCCGATGTATTTTGCATACAAGAGATACGAACGCAAGAAAAAATCAAGGTGCTTGACGGATATTACCATTTTTGGAATCCCGGCAAACGCAACGGATTATTCGGGACGCTTACTATGACGAAAATAAAACCGATTACCATAATCTACGGTATGGGAAGGTTTATGCCAGACGATGAAGGAAGAGTGTTGACCGTTGAATTTGAAAAAACATATATCGTCAACTGCTACGCTCCAAGGTCGTTAGGCGGTTTGGCAAGACACGAATACAGAAGAAAATGGGATAACGCTCTTCGTTTATATTTCAAGTTTCTTCAAGAAACGGGCAAACTCGTTATTTTTTGCGGCGATTTCAATGTCGCTAGATTTACGGGAGATGTCTACGCAGGAAACGAACGAGAACTCTTTGATAAAGTGGAATATCTTTCGGATGAACGCTCGGCTTTTAGAAAACTTTTGAAAACGGGACTAATGGATGTATTTCATCATTTAAATCCCAAACAGATAGGCGGTTTTACTTGGTGGAGCGCAAGACATAATAACCGCATCGAAAATCGCGGATGGCGTCTTGATTATTTTCTCGTGTCGGTAGAATATGTGGAAAATATCAAGAAAATGTACCACTTAAGCGAGATTGAAGGTTCAGACCATTCACCCATATATCTTTCCATAACAGAACCCGACGAAGTCGATTTTGACCATTCCCTTCAATGGAGAAATACAAATTGGAAGCGCGGAGAAGAAATATTGAATGAATATCAATGCGCCATAACTCGCGCGGCGTTAAACGATGACTGGGAAGAAGTCGCGAGACTTCAAAATGAATTGACGGAAGAGCCGATTATAAAAAAACTCGCCGTAAGGCAAATAGCGCAGTATTCGGCTACGCCCGGCATAGACAATATACGCTGGACTACGGGAGCGGAAAAATATCGCGCCGCTCTCGCTCTTGATTCAGCCAGTTTCAAGGCGAGTCCAATGCGTCAAATAATCATACTCGATAAGCGCAACGGCAAAGAACGCCGTATGGGGCTTCCAATATTTTTTGACCGCGCAATGCACGTCCTGCACGGTTACGCACTTTCTCCCGTAGCGGAGGCTCTTGACGACAAACTCTCCTTCGGTTTTAGAAAAGGTCGCTCTACCCTTGACGTTCACGCTTGCGTTATGGAAATCTTAAACGAAGAAGACGCGCCGGAATTTGTACTATGTGGGGATGTGAAATCTTGCTACGACAGCATTTTGCATAACTGGTTGATTAAAAATATCCCAATGGATAAACACATTTTAAAAGAAATGCTCGGAGCGGGGCATTTTATCTC
>JAFXOC010000597.1 GCA_017529085.1 Selenomonadaceae bacterium
AGATACGAGATATTTCATCCGTAGATAGCAAAAAAATAAAAAATAGAAGCTAAATGTTTAAAAAAATTTGACAATTTCGAAAAATATGATAGAATAACAACAATGGGATGAAAGTTTTCTCTGAAAGGAAGATTAAGGATGGCTACTTCACTCCTTGAAAAAACGCGCAAAATCAACAGACTCCTCCAGAGATCCGAAAGCGTGGAATATAACGATATTTCGCGCGTATTAAGTGCGGTTTTGGACGCAAATGTTTATATTACAAATGAAAAGGGCGAGATTTCGGGGTATGCCCTTGTGGGTGATTTTGAATGCGATTTGATGCTTGACAAGGTCATTAGCAAGAAAATATTTCCTAAATCATATGTAAATTGGCTGATGCGGCAGGATAAGACGAACGCAAATCTCCATTCTAAAAGCGGAAGATGCGTATACGATGGCGATGTTGCGTGTATGTTTAAGGAAAAAAATACTACAATTGTTCCCATATATGGGGTTGGTGAGCGTATGGGTACGCTTATAGTCGCCAAGTACGATTCACTCTTTGACACCGACGATGTTTTGCTTGCAGAATACGGCGCGACTGTAATAGGTATGGAAATGCTTCGCGACAAAACGAAAAAAATCGAAATACAGGCTAGAGAAAAAGCTACTGTGCAAATTGCTCTTGCCACGCTTTCGTATTCTGAACAGAAAGCTGTTGTGAAAATATTTAAGAAACTAGAAGGTTCTCAAGGCGAGCTTGTTGCCTCGAAAATAGCTGATGAGGAAAATATTACGCGTTCGGTTATAGTAAACGCGTTAAGAAAATTTGAATCAGCAGGGGTTATTGAAGCGAAATCATTGGGTATGCGGGGAACTCATATAAAAGTCAAAAATGATTATCTTTTAGATGAAATAAAAAACATTGATAAAGACCTCTAAAAATTCATTTAATGATTTTGTTGTTTCCTTGACGTAAAAAAACAGGATAATCCTATGTGATGTCCTGTTTTTTTTTTTTATACAAAAGGATTTTTTTTACTTAGTGTAGAAATAGAAGCGTAGAAAAATACGTTTGGAGGGATTTTTATGAGTTTTCTGAATGGTATAAAAGTCAAATGGAAACTGTTGTCACTTTGCGTCGTTGCGGCTGTAGGTCTACTCTTCATGGTGCGATCGTCCTATATTGCCATGCAGGATTCCAAGACAGACATGGACAAGATGTTCACGCAAAACGTACGAGCGCTATACGCCATAGGCAACACTCGTCACGCCATGCGTTATATGCAGGGGATGATGCTTATAGCCACCTCCTCTAACGACCCCGCGCGCATAAAGAGCGTAACCGAAAAATACGATGCGGGAAAAAAGGAAATTGAAACAAACTGGGCAGCCTTTGAGGAACTTGCAAAAAAAGACCCTTCCTTAGCCGAACCCACCGATAACGCAAAAAAAGCTTTAACTACTTATGTAAGCGCGCTAGACGAGTCAATGCGCTTAGCTAATAACCATCAAGGCGAAGAAGGTCGCGCGTATTACGACAAAAACGGATCCGCCGTCGCCACGGCTCTCGGAAAACACTTGTTAGAGCTTTCAAATGTAGCCGATAAAGCTGCGGAAGATATCAATAAAGCTAATGACGAAAAAATGGGTAGCGCGGCTTTTGCCAGTATAACTTACGGTGTTGTTATCGTTGCCCTTCTTATAGTCGCAAGTTTAGTTATAACCCGAGCGATTACCACGCCGCTTTCCATTATAATTGGATCGTGTGAAAAAATGCGCGACGGAGATTTTAGGAAACCCGCTTATGCGGACGGTTTCCCGTATAGCGATGAATTTGGCAATATGCACGTTATATTCTCCGCTATGCGCGAGAACATACGCGCTCTAATGGGAAAAATTGCATCAAGCACAGACGAGCTCTCTACTTCCGCGCAAGCTTTAACCGATAGCGCAGCGCAGTCCGCTCAAGCCTCCGATCAAGTGGCTCATTCCGTTACAAATGCGGCGGGTGCGGTTGTAGAACAACAGCAAAACGTTGCGGATACTATGGAATCCGTTGATATTTGCCTTACAGCAATCGATCGACTTACGGCTGAATCGAAGGATGTGGCTGCAAACGCTAACCAATCCGAGC
>JAFXOC010000598.1 GCA_017529085.1 Selenomonadaceae bacterium
AAGAAAAGAAACAAAAGAAAAAAGAGAAAAAAACTTTAATAACTGGTTTTGTGAATAACCCAAAACTTTCGGCGAACGCACCCGGGAGTCCAGAGGGCGAACGCCCTTTGGCGGGGTGCAGGGGCGGTGCCCCTGCCGGGGTTTGGGGCAGCGCCCCAACAAAAGGAGATAGATAATTGGAAGAAAAACTTACGCTTTATGGGTTTAATAATCTCACTAAGTCTTTAAGTTTTAATATATACGATATATGTTACGCAAAGACCCATCGTGAGCAGGAAGATTATATTAAGTATATCGACGAACAGTATAACTCGGAAAGACTTACAAAGATACTCTCTAGGGTGACGGAGATGATCGGAGCTAGGATTCTGCATATATCCAAGCAGGATTACGATCCCCAAGGAGCCAGCGTAACCATATTGATATCGGAAGACGAGGTGAGAAAGAAGCCGAAACGTCTTTCGCCGGATACGGTGTTGGCGCATTTGGATAAGAGCCATGTCACCGTGCATACATACCCCGAGTTTCATCCGGAAACAAGCATCGCGACCTTTAGGGTGGATATAGACGTGTCCACCTGCGGCGAGATAACGCCCCTAAAAACTTTGGATTTTCTCATTGACCAGTTCGATTCGGATATCATTACCATGGATTACAGAGTACGCGGATTTACGAGGGATGTTTCGGGGATAAAGATATTTCAGGATCAGAAGATGACCTCCATACAGGAGTTTATCAACGAAGACATCTTGAGGGAGTACGACGCGGTGGATATAAATTTGTATCAGGCGAATTTATATCATACCCGAATGCTTATAAAGGAAAAGGATTTAAAGAATTATCTCTTTAATACGGACATATACGAGATACCGCCGAAGGATAGACTGAATATAATGAGCAGTTTGCGGCGGGAGATGATAGAAATTTTCAGCGGAGAGAATGTATATAAATAGATGGAATATTTAACTCAAGACAGAGCGCCGATTGTGGAGGCGCTTCAAAAGATGAAGACGGCGAGGCTCTTGCCTTTCGACGTGCCGGGGCATAAAAGAGGTCGCGGCAACGCGGAGTTGACGGAATTTTTCGGGGAAACTTGTCTGTCTTACGACGTAAACTCAATGAAGATGCTCGATAACCTCTGCCACCCTGTTTCGGTGATAAAAGACGCCGAAGTCTTGGCGGCGGAGGCTTTTCACGCTTCAAGGGCGTTTTTTATGGTGGGCGGCACAACGTCCGCCATTCAAGCCATGATTTTATCCTCCGTAAAAGAGGGGGAGAAAATCATAATGCCCAGAAACGTTCATAGAAGCGCGATAAACGCTTTGATTTTGTCCGGTGCGACGCCTATATACGTTAATCCACTAAGCCACGAGAATTTAGGGATAGCGCTAGGTATGCGGGTTGCGGACGTAAAAGCGGCGATAGAAAAGCACCCGGACGCTAAGGCGGTATTCGTGAATAACCCTACGTATTATGGGATATGCTCGAATTTAAAAGAAATAGTAAACCTCGCCCACGAACACGATATGAAAGTTCTTGTAGACGAGGCGCACGGGGCGCATTTCTATTTCAACGATAGGTTGCCTATGTCCGCTATGGAAGCGGGCGCCGATATGGCGGCTATCAGCATACATAAATCCGGCGGCTCGCTTACCCAAAGCTCGCTCTTGCTCTCCGGCGAAAACGTAAACGCGGGGTATCTTCACCAGATAATCAACCTTACCCAGACCACAAGCGCGTCGTATCTTTTAATGGCGAGCCTTGATATTACAAGAAGGAAATTGGCGTTATCCGGCAAAGATATATTCGACAAGGTAATTTCTCTTGTGGAATACGCAAGAGACGAGATAAACGCGATAGGGGATTATTACGCCTACGCCAAGGAGATAGTAGACGGCGACGCTATTTTCGACTTTGACATAACAAAACTTTCGATTTTCACCCGTCCAGTCGGTTTGACGGGGCATGAGGTGTACGACATACTGCGTGACGAATACGACATACAAACGGAGTTTGGGGATTTAGGCAATATTTTGGCGTATGTTTCGGTAGGGGACAGGCTGAAAGATATCGAACGACTTGTGGCGGCGCTTTCCGAGATCAAGCGCAATTACAAAAAGGATTCCGCTAGGCTGTTAAAAGTAGAATATATGGAACCGATAGTAAACGCCACGCCGAAAGAAGCGTTTTATTCCGAAAAAGTATCGCTTCCCATAGACGAAACCTGCGGCAAGATAGCGGGGGAACTCGTGATGTGTTACCCGCCGGGCATACCCATACTTTCCCCCGGGGAACTCATAACAGAAGAAATCCTTACCTACATAAAATACGCGAAAAAAAAAGGCGCCCAACTAACCGGCGCGGAGGATATGACCCTTGAAAGGCTGAATGTGATTGTAGAGTAAGGTGTTTACGTTACTGTTCACGGAACTCTCCCCCCTACCCCCCTCTAAGAGGGGGGCTTGGTTAGAGGAAATATAAAATTTTGGCTCAAAAGCAATAGTCAGAGTGCCTCCCTCTTAGAGGGAGGGGGACCGCGAAGCGGTGGAAGGAGAGCCATGAAGAGCACAATATTTACTGATTTGTCTACAGTCTGTATTTAACCTTTTTCTTCACTTTTTTTATGCGTGAATAATAACTCTTTCTTTATTTTTTCAACATCGTTTTAGCAGGTGTTCGATGATTTGTTTGTCTTTATCGCTCATACAATAAAACCTCGTCGCGGCTCAAATTATTTTTAAAGTCCTCAGAATCCGGCAATTTGCTTAAAATATCAAGCTCTACGCCCAGCGCGTCTTCCATGTCCGAGTATATCGCGCCTAAGACAAACAAACTCGGTATATCGCCCTCGATTCTTATATCAACGTCGCTGTCTTCCTTGGCTTCGTTTCTGGCATAAGAGCCGAACAAATAGGCTTTTTCTATAGGATATTGCCTACATACGGGGGTAATCTTCTCCTTGATAAAAGGTATAGAAAGCATCGTTTTTTTCCTCCTTTTATTCAATTTTTTTCATATTACACAATATCTTTTAGAAAATCAACAAAAAAAGTAAAAGGAACATAGTTTAAAGACTTTAAAAAGTTTCTTGTTCAACCACTTTTTTTCAAAAGCATAAAATCACTTATTAAAGTTTTTTCTCTCTTTCTTTTTCTTTGCTTCTTTCTTTTTCTTTCTCTCTTTTTTACAAAAAAGAGAGAAAGAAAAAGAAAGAAGGAACCTAACTGTTAAGCGAAAGTGAGGAGTTATGGAACTTTGGTTTACTGAAGAAAATACTAAGAACGTGCGGTTTTCCATTAAGGTGGAGAGGGCTGTTTTTACGGAAAACAGCGAGTTTCAGCGGATAGATATATTTGACTCGAAAGAGTTCGGGCGGTTTTTGACGCTTGACGGCTATATGATGCTGACAGAGAAGGACGAGTTTATATATCACGAGATGATAACTCATGTGCCGATGTGCGTGAAACCGGCTAGGACCGTTTTGGTGATAGGCGGCGGCGATGGGGGGACCGTGAGGGAACTTTTGCGTTATGATGAGGTTGAAAGAATTGATCTGGTTGAGATAGACTCTCTTGTGGTGGAGGCTTCGAAGAAGTATTTGCCTTTTACCGCGAGCGGGCTTGATAACGATAAGGTGCATATTTATTACGAGGACGGGCTGAAATTTGTACGACGGTTCAGCGACGAATACGATTTGATTCTCGTGGAT
>JAFXOC010000599.1 GCA_017529085.1 Selenomonadaceae bacterium
AAGAGGAAATTGCGATTCGGAAGTTGATGCTATGGTTATAAATGCGCCGCTTGAAGCGCCTTACGCTCATGTTCATATCGGAGGTCTCAACATTGTCGTGACTCACGGGCATTTAGTAGAAGACGATGAAGCTAAAGACGATATGGCAAAGCATTTGAAGGCGGATGTGTTTATAACGGGGCATATTCATCAGACTGTGTTGGAAAAACGAGGAAATACTGTTTTTATAAATCCCGGTTCGCCGTCTTTATCTAAACGCGCCGACGGACGTTCTACAGCGGCGACGCTTACGGAAAACGAGGTTAAGATTTACGATATAGACACGGGAGAAGTTTTGCGGGAGTTGAAATTAAAGTAATGGAGGATATATTGGTAAAAGCCGTAGCGAAGGGTGTTCGCGCTTACGGCACGGTTTCGACGGGAGTCGTAAAGGAAGCGGTAAGACGACATAAGCTCTCGCCGCTTGCCGCAGCCGCTTTGGGTAGAACCATGACAGGTGCGTTATTGTTGGCGCAAACATTGAAAAATAAAGAAGCGGTTACGCTAAAAATCGCAGGAGACGGTCCGTTGGGAAAAATTACCGCTGACGCAACTCCCGAAGGCGCAGTCAGAGGTTTTGTGGAAAATCCTTCACTTGATTTGCCGTTAAATTCTGTAGGTAAATTGGACGTTGGCAGAGGAGTAGGCAAAGGTTTTTTGTTTCTTACGCGGTTTACGGGATTAAAAGAGCCGGTGACGGGGAGCGCAGAACTTGTCACGGGCGAAATTGCGGAAGACATTACAAATTATCTCTATGTGTCGGAGCAAACTCCTTCGAGCGTTGGGCTTGGGGTTTTGATGGATAAGAACGGAGATTGTCGAGCCGCCGGCGGTTTCTTTTTACAAACGCTTCCCGATATTGACGAAGATACTCTTTCGATTATAGAAGAAAACATAAAAAATCTGCCTGCGGTATCTACTCTTATAGACGAAGGAGCCGATGGGGAAGCGATGTTAAAGCTTCTCTTAAAAGGCGTTGATGATTTTGAACTTCTGACAAAAACAAACGTGGCTTTTCGCTGTCAATGCAAGAAAGAACGCATCGAAGAAGTTTTAATTTCCACGGGGGAAAAGGAGTTAAAATCTCTGATAGCGGAGGGTCATGCGGAAGTTGTGTGTCATTTTTGCGGCGAAAAATACGAATTCAACAAAGAAGATTTAGAAATGTTATTAAGAGTTGCCGTAAAAGCAAATGAAATAAAAAAAGCAAGAAGTACATAAATAGTTGAAACATCATGTAAGGAGCGAATTATGGAGTTTAAGCCGATAACAAGGGACGATAAACCCCTTGTAGACAGGTATTACGGCGCAAGTTATTATGAGAACGGTCATTTTAACTTTACGAATTTGTATATGTGGCGAAACCCTTACGATATATGTAAATGCGAAATGGACGGGGTTTTATACTTAACGGCGAAATGGGACGGAAAAATGATGGCGTTGCAGCCCGTCGGTCCCGCCGAAAAAATGAAAACGGCGATTTTAAATTATGTGGAATACTTTGGGGAAATAAACCAACCTCTTGTGTTTGAGGGAGTGGAACGGTCTTTTGCGGAGATTTTAAGGAATTGCGATAAATTTTCCTTTGAGGTAACGGAGGATAGGGATTCCTTCGATTATGTATATTTAGCGGAAAATTTGATAAAACTTGCCGGCAGAAAGTTCCATTCGAAGAAAAATCATCTGAACGCCTTTAGGAAAATGTACCCTGAGGCCGAATATCTGCCAATCACGGAAGATATAATAACGCTTTGCAAATTAGAGCTTAACAGTTGGTACAAAAAGCGCATACAGGACGAGGCGGACGATCCTTTTATCGGTTATGAGAGAGCCGCTATCATTGAAATTATGAATAATTTTGCCTATTTTAATTTAAAGGGCGGCGCAATTCGTCTTGACGGGCGGATTATCGCTTTCACCTTCGGCGAAAAACTCAATAAAGACACAGCCGTTATTCATGTGGAAAAAGCCGATCCGGATATAAGAGGCGCATATCCGGCTATCAATCAAGGCTTTGTGGAACATGAGTGGGCTGATTGCACATATATAAATCGCGAGGAGGATATGGGATTGCCTAACCTAAGAAAAGCGAAGGAGTCGTATCATCCCGTAAAGTTGATAGAAAAATACAGAGCAAAATTAAAATAAACAAAGCAAAAAAGCTAATGAAAAAAACCAAATTAACGATAAAAGGTAAAACTATAAATTCAAATTAACCGGGAGTCCAGAGGGCAATGCCCTTTGGCGGGTGCAGGGCAGCGCCCTGCCGGGTTTGGGCGGAGCCCAATAATTAAACAAAGGAAGTTTTTCTGTGGATAAAGAAGTAGGATTTCGGGATAGGGACGAAGCGCTGGCGGTGCTTGGAGAGCGGGACGAATTTATAAATATTTTGTCCCGCGCTTTTGCGTGTAAAATAGCGAGTAGGGGAGACTCTGCGTTGTTAGCGGGAGAGGACGCAAATAAAGCCGCTAGGGTTTTGAAGGAGCTGAGGTTTCTTTATAGGCAGGGAATGAAGATAACGGCGCAGGAAGTAAATTATGCGGTTGAATTGGTAAAGGGCGGCGACGGGGAACAACTTCACGAACTTTTTGCCGATACGATTTTGGTGACGGCAAAGGGTAAGCATATAAGACCGAAAACCTTGGGACAGCGGGAGTATTTGAAGGTTATAAGGAAGAACGACGTAACTTTTGGGATAGGTCCCGCGGGCACGGGGAAAACTTATTTGGCTGTCGTAATGGCTGTGGCAGCGCTTCGAAGAAAAGAGCTGTCTAGAATTGTGCTGACACGTCCCGCAGTAGAAGCGGGGGAAAGGTTGGGATTTTTGCCGGGGGATTTGCAGGAGAAGGTTGACCCGTATCTAAGACCATTGTATGACGCGTTGTCTGATATTTTGGGCGGCGATTTGTTTCAAAAGTTTATGGCCAGAAACATTATAGAGATAGCGCCGCTTGCGTATATGCGGGGGCGCACGTTGGAGGATGCGTTTATCATATTGGACGAGGCGCAAAATACCACGTCTAATCAGATGAAGATGTTTTTGACAAGGTTGGGACTTAACGCTAAAATGGTGATAACGGGGGATTTATCGCAGATTGATTTGCCAAGGGGACAAAAGAGCGGACTTTATGAGGCGGTAAATATTTTAAACGGCGTGGAAAAAATAGGCGTGCACGAATTTGAATCGAAAGACGTTATACGAAATCCCGTAGTTGCAAGAATAGTGGAAGCGTATGAAAAATATGAAGGATGAAACCGTAATGAAGATTTACTTTGGGGTTTTGCCGAATGATATGGTTGTGGATAGCGAGGTAGAAACCG
>JAFXOC010000010.1 GCA_017529085.1 Selenomonadaceae bacterium
TACCGCTACCCCACGTTCCCAAGAGTCGCCATACGCTCGAAAATCTTATCGGAAAACAGAGCGGAGGAACTTCGCGCCTTATATGTGGGAATGACGAGAGCAAGGGAAAAACTCATAATGACAGGTTCCGTTAAGGGAGAAGAGGCTTTTCAGAAAAAGATGCGACGGTACGCTATGCACATCGGAAACACGAGCGTAAAACTTCCGAGCTTTCAAGCGTCAAGCGCTCGCTCCTTCCTCGATTGGCTCCTTATGTCGCTAATTCGCCATCCCGACGGCGAAAACCTCCGAGATGCCGCAGGTTGCTTTGCCGCTCCCGCGCCTTTGCTTGATTACGACGACGATTCCAGGTGGAGCGTTGAAATTTTAGCCCCTTCAACCGCGCCGGATAATCTAAAGCCTGCAATATCCGACGATATGTTAATAAAAGTCAAGAACCATGAATCGTTACCCGCCACAAAATACAAAGACGAAATCGAAGATATTCTTGGTTGGCGTTACGATGATGGAGGACTCTTCAATGTCAAGGGCAAAATTTCCGTTACGGAACTGAAAAACCTATTCGCCGAAGCTGAGGAGGACACAATATCAATCTTCCCATCTGACGAAACCTTAAATCGCCCGAACTTTTTGATGGAAAAATCCCCCCTCACGGGCGCTGAATACGGCACTCTTATGCACAGCGTAATGGAGCATATCGACCCTCAAAAGGCGACTTCCGTCATTGGCGTAAACGAAGAAATCTCCCGCCTAGTCGCTCTCAACATATTAAGGGAAGAAGATTCGTCCCGCATTAACGCCGCCCAAATCGCCAAATTCTTCAATTCCCCCATAGGCGAACGCCTGAAAAATTCCCGCAAAGTATATAAAGAGTTGGCGTTTAGTCGTCTAATAGACGCCGCTTTAGTCTATCCCGAGGCCACAGACGAAAAAATCATCACTCAAGGCGTGATAGATTTGCTCTTTGAAGATGAACACGGCTTAGTCCTAATCGACTACAAGACGGACAGACCCACAAAAGAAACGACCCTGCGGGAAAGATACCAAGGGCAAATTTCTCTGTATAAAGAAGCCGTTCGGGATGTATTGGGCAAATCCGTAAACGAGTCTTACCTCTACCTTTTATCCATGGGTAAGCTGCTGGCTGTTTAGTGTGGATTTCTCGCCTCGCAGAGGCGCCAGAGCGGAGATAAATCAATAAATATTGCGCTCTTCATGGCTCTCCTTCCACCGCTTCGCGGTCCCCCTCCCTCTAAGAGGGAGGCTACTCGGATTATAACTTTTTGAGCCAAAATATTGAATTGTCTCTAACCAAGCCCCCTCCTAGAGGGGGCAAAGAAGCCCTCCTCCTAGGAGTGAAAGCCGCGAAGCGGCAGGGAGGAGAGTGCGCAACTGTGAATAGTAACTGAATAGTAACAAAAATTCAAAAAATTTCACAAAAGACTTGATTTTTTTGAAAATTTCAAGTATACTCATCTATAAGGGATTTATCCATTTCGAAATTATTTATTTTATTGAAGGGGATTAAATATGTTTGAAGACAAAACGCTGACTTGTAAAGAATGCGGTAAAGAATTTATTTTCAGCGCGGGCGAGCAAGAGTTCTATCAGGAAAAAGGGTTTGAGAATGAACCTGCTCGTTGCCGCGATTGCCGCGATAAGAGACGCCGCGGACGCGACGGAGGTGAGAGGCAGATGTTTAAGGTTGTCTGCGCCGAGTGCGGTAAGGAGACCGAAGTGCCTTTCGAGCCTAAAAATGATCGTCCGGTTTATTGCCGCGATTGCTTTAACCAAAAGAAATTAAACGCATAACAAGGCGTTTACAGGCGTTTACGCCCGAGCTTCGACTCGGGCGTTTTTTTTAGAAAAGGGGCGTTAGAGTTGAAAAAGTTTATTTTAGCTTTTGCTGTTGTTTTATTGCCGCTTATGATAATAGCAGGTTGTTCTGATAAAGCAAAAGTACAAAAAACTATACATGTTGCAACGAGCGCCGATTACCCGCCTTTTGAATTCACCGAAAACAGGGACAAGGGATTAAAGGGATTTGATATAGACCTAATGCGAGCGATCGGAAAGGAAATGGGTTGCGAGGTGGTTTTTCAAGACATGGGCTTTGACGACTTGCTCGGCACACTTGAAAAAGGCAATGTCGATATTGTAATTTCCGCTATGAGCATAAACGACGAACGCAAAGCCAGAGTCAATTTTTCCGACAGCTATTACGAATCCGGAATGGCAATAGCGGTAAGACGCGACAATACGGACATTAAAGACTTTACCGAGCTTCCGGGTCATAGAGTGGCAGTTGCGGTAGGCACTACAAGCGCTTTTGAAATGAAAGAACTGCAAAGTATCGAAATAATTGAATTGCCAAACGCTACTGACGCTTTTCATGCTCTTCTTTCGGGTCACGCGGACGCGGTCGTCAGCGACAAGCCCGTTGTTGATTATTTCTTAAACACCAACGACGGAATAAATATAAAAGTTCTGCCCACTCTTTTAAAGAAGGAGCGATTTGGTATAGCCGTCAGTAAAAAAAATGATGAGCTGTCGAAAAAAATTAACGACGCGTTGCAAAAGATAAGGGACAAAGGCATTTACGATAAAATTTACGCCAAATGGTTTGGCGGGGAGAATTAAAAATGTTCGCGAGGAGCTGTTATGGAAGATTTTCGAGCGGAATTAAATAATGCGGTAGAAGAGTTTAATCGATTGCAAATCGCTAAAAGTTTGAATTTCAACAAGTTATATTTATATTCCATCATAACCCATTCTACTGCCATAGAAGGCTCTACCATAAGCGAAACAGAAAACTTATTGATGTTTGACGAAGGTCTTGTTCCCGCTGGACATAACGTTATGGAACAGTTGATGAATATTGACTTAAAGAAGGCTTATGACCACGCCGCAACACTAGCGCAACAAAAACCCAATTTTACGGTGAGTCTGTTAAAACAACTGTCAGCCTTGGTTATGAAAAACACGGGAAGCGTATATTCGACCGTTATGGGGGATTTTGACTCATCGCGGGGCGATTTGCGGTTAATTAACGTCAGCGCGGGAAGAGGGGGAAAATCATACCTTAGCTTTCAAAAAGTACCGCAAAAACTGGAAGAATTTTGTTTGTGGTTAAATGAAGAACGAAACAAAAATTTTCTAAATGCGGCCAAAGCGTACGAATTTTCCTTTGAGGCGCATTTTCGATTGGTTACCATTCACCCGTGGGCAGACGGTAATGGGCGAGTGAGTAGGTTGCTGACGAATATGTTGCAAATGGAGCAAAATCTCTTGCCAAGCATAATAAAAAATGAGCAAAAAGCTGAGTATATAGATGCGCTGGCAAATGCGCAAGACAAAAAGGACAGCAGAATTTTTACAGAATTTATGATGATTTCAACAACAAAATTTATCACGGAATGTATAAAAGAATATAACCTTTCCGGTGAATAGGTTCCATTATGCTGCCACTCCTTTTGTTAATGCGCGCGAATACAAAAAAATCTTTATCTCCTTAAAATTGAAGAGATAAAGATTTTTTTTGTTTCAACCCATATCTAAATCTACCTTTGCGCCTTTAATTCCCGTTGCGTCCTTTGATTTTAAATCCTGTTGATAAGGGTTATCCTCGTTAGTATATCGAATTTGCGTTGAAGTGACACCGCCCGAAATATACGATCTGCCGCATTCGGGGCAAATCGCCGTATTAAGACGCACATTCGCTTGAACAACTTCGCCGCCGTCAAGTTCGGCTTTTTGATATGCGTTAGAGACGTGTTCTTGTTCGTGGCTCATAACAACGGAAGCGGCGTTGTCGGGATCTATGTGACCCGCCGCTTTAAACGATACCATCTCGTTTGAACCGTCTTGATACATACGGCTCTCACAAGTGTGGCATTTCCCGGGGGTGGATTTTTCCTCATTTCCATTTTCCGCCCAAGGCGTATACCCGCCGTAATTATTCGATAAGCCGTACCCTCCCGAAATTCCGATACTCATATTTGACATGATTTTCGCCTCCGTTGATTAATTTTAGTCAGCGACAATAAACTTGTGATTGGTTTCCACACCCGCTAGATGGGGAAATTAAAGCAAGCACGGATATTTTTTCGTTTACAATAACAATCCTGCGCTTAAATTGATAATTTATAAAGTTGTATCATTTAAGATTAGATTTGGAGCGTTTAATCCTTCTTCCTCAAGACGTTCCAAACAAAATTTGTATAACGCGGGAACGTCGTTAATCGCCGATTCCCACAAAATTTGCGTATCTAACTCAAAGTACACATGAGTAAGTTTATTTCTCATGCCAACATAGCTACGCCAAGGAATTTCAGGATATTTTTGTTTGAACGCCTCGGTTAGGTTACTATTTATCCGTTCACCCAATTGGATTATATTCATTGCTGTTGCATCTATTGCATTGTCATCTTGTGAAAATAATGCAACATCAAAATTCACGCCCCGCACGATATTTTCTATGCGTTGACAATATTGCGTCATAAGTTGAATCGTTTCTATATCTGTGAATTTATTTTGCTTCATACAGCACAATCCCGTCCTTTGCAAAATTTTCCCTGAAACGATTGCACCACAGTAAATCAGTTCTTTTGGGTACGCGAGTTATAACATCAACATCTTTTTCCAACGCATCCTCAAACTCATCGTTTATAGCGCACAGTTTTAACAGACTTGCGCCTTTTGGCAGTATAAGCTGAAAATCAATATCGCTCTCCTGTGTTGCTTCGTTTCGCGCGTATGACCCGAATAATACGGCTTTAGTAACACCATGCTTTTCGCATATCGGAACGATTCGCCGTCTAATTTCTTCCACAGACAACACGATTTTCGCCTCCGTTTCACACCATCATATTTAAAATCTCTTTCGTCTTTTCCTCCATCAATTTTCTGTTTCCCCTAGACTCTACATTTAGCCTAATATCAGGTTCCGTGCCGGACTTTCGCAAATTAAAACGCCAATCCTTAAAATCTACCGAGATTCCGTCGACATCGTTGAAATCGCCTTTAGGCGCATATTTTTCCTTAACTTTTTCAAGCGTTTTATCGGGATCTTTCACTCTTCTGCTTATTTCGCCGCTTGCAGGATACGCTTCCTGACGATTTTTCATCAGTTTTGACAACGGCTCGTTCATTTCGCTCATAAGTTCAAGCGTCAAAAGCCAAGGAATCATCCCGCTGTCGCAATAGTAGAAGTCTCTGAAATAGTGATGCGAACTGAGCTCGCCGCCGTAAACCGCGTCAAGTTCCCTCATTTTATCTTTTATAAAGGCGTGACCGCTTCTGACCATCACGGGATTGCCGCCGTATTTTTTTACGGTTTCTATGGTGTTCCACGTAAGACGCGGATCGTATATTATGGTTGCGCCTTTTTCTTTTTTTAGAAAAGACTCCGCCAAAAATCCCACCATGTAATAGCCTTCGATAAACCCACCGTTTTCATCGAACAGAAAGCAACGGTCAAAATCCCCGTCCCAAGCGACTCCAACATCTGCACCGTATTTTTGCACAGCTTCTATGGTAGCGGCGCGATTTTCCTTCTTTAAGGGATTCGGTACGCCGTTCGGAAAAGAACCGTCCGGTTCTTCAAAAATCAACGTCATATTAAAGGGCAACTT
Source organism: Selenomonadaceae bacterium (assembly GCA_017529085.1). Lineage (GTDB taxonomy): Bacteria > Bacillota > Negativicutes > Selenomonadales > Selenomonadaceae > RGIG9201. The sequence continues at coordinate 5,634 of JAFXOC010000010.1, forward strand.
TTCCTTAAGCGCACGAACCACGGCTCCCGCCGCGCCGTTTCCAATGTTTGCCACGATTTTATAAGGTTTTAACTTATCAATATCTACGTAAGACAGAATATGATTAATATAATCCGTCATCATGTTCAGCGGCTTTACGCAGCCGATATTATCAACTATCGCGGGCGGCTCTTTTAAAACTTCCGCGGCAAGCTCTTTTAAGCCGTTGTTTTCGGAGATGGGGCGAGAATTTTTCCGCACGAACTTCATTCCGTTGTACTCTTTGGGATTATGGCTGGCA
>JAFXOC010000600.1 GCA_017529085.1 Selenomonadaceae bacterium
CTGCCTGCGCCAAGCTTGTCGGAATTGCTCTCAGACCCCGCTCGTCCAAGTGACAACGCTATCGTTGAAGCTATGCGTAAATTTGAGGGCAAAACCGTCGCGGGGATTAATTTTGTCGGCGGTTCCAGTGAAACTATGCCTACCGCCAGAGCCGCGATTTCTATGCGTCAGGGCGATACTTTTACGGAACAAGTTCTCTCCAAAGACGCGGAAGCCATTATGATTACCGGCTATTTCGTGGACATTTATCCCACCTTTGAGGAAATTCCCGAAGGGGTTATCGTAACCTATCATCTTCAAGAATATCCGCGTTTTCAAGGGGTGAATTTCGTAGGCAATAAGATAATCGCTACCGATAAACTTCAAGAAAAAATAACCATTCGAAAGGGCGAGCGTTATAACAGCGCCATTTTCCACAAGGATATGGAAAACGTCGAGGCTCTTTACAAAAAGGACGGTTATATTCAAGCGAAAATCGTTGACATGAGTCTGAAAAAAGACGGAACTATCGAAGTTAAAATCAACGAGGGCATTTTGGAAGGCTACCGCGTCAAGGGCAACACAAAAACAAAAGACAGGGTTATTTTGAGAGAAATGCGGCAAAAACCGGGCGAGCCTTTTAACGCCAACAAAGCAAGACGTTCTTATCAGAGAGTAAACAATTTGGGATTCTTTGAAGACGTTAAAACCCGCCTCTTGCCGGGTGTTGAGCCTAACTCCGTCGTCATGGAAGTCGAAGTCAAGGAAAAGCGCACCGGCACATTCGGTATCGGCGCAGGTTATAGCAGCCAAGACGGCGTTTTGGGTATGATCAGCATAGGCGACACCAACTTCCGCGGCACGGGCGATTCCATCTTTATCATGTGGGAAGTCTCGGGCGACGATACGGACGCTCGCGGTTACACTTTTTCCTACAGAAGACCTTGGCTGGATAAGCGCGAAACTGCCGGTACTCTTCGTCTTTATAACCGCACTTATCAATACAATGATTACGATACCAACGGCAACTTAAAAGAAGAGTATATGAGAAAATACAGCGGCGGCGAGGTTACTTTCTCCCGTCCGTTCAGCGAGCTTTCCACCAACTATGTCACTGTAAGAAACCGTAAGGACAGGTACATAAAGCATATTACAACGGGTAATGTGCCGGACAGAAGCGGCGACTACGGCAGCGATTGGAGAAGCAAGAACTTCGGTATCACGAGAAGCGTTATCTTCCAGCACGTCACGGATACGAGAGACAATATCTACGAGCCGATGACGGGCGGACGCGTCAGCTTAACCGGCGAGCTTGCGGGTTTTGGCGCTGACTTTAACTTTAAAAAAGCGAGCATTGAAGATTCGCGCTTCCGCAAAGTGGGCAGAAGCCAAGTTGTCGCCACGCGTCTTGCCTATGGCGTCGGTCAAGGCGATATTTCCGAATTCAACCAGTTCAAAGTCGGCGGTCAAGATACATTACGCGGCTACCGCGACGATCAGTTCCGCGGTAATCGTATGTGCCTGGCGACTCTTGAATACCGTTTCCCCGTTATAAGCAAAATTCGCGGCGCTCTCTTTACCGATTGGGGCGCGGCGTGGAACGACGGTTTCCGTCCCAAAGATTTTAACGGCAGCTACGGCATAGGCGTATCTTTCAACACCCCGTTGGGCCCCCTTCGCTTCGACTACGGTCGCGGCAAAAACGGCGGTCGAGTTCACTTTACCGTAGGCGGCGCATTCTAAGTTGTTGGGGCTCTGCCCCAAACCCCGGCAGGGCGCTGCCCTGCACCCGCCAA
>JAFXOC010000601.1 GCA_017529085.1 Selenomonadaceae bacterium
TGATGTACGAAACCATTATCGCGCACATGAAAAAAGGGGTTGAGGACGGATATTTTGAAAACCTGATAAAAAGATTTTTTATCGATAATCCCCATAAAACCCTTGTGACTCTCAAACCGTCGCAAACTATGGGTAAAGAGCGAGACGAGGCGCTACGAAATAAACTTGCCAAATTAAAAAATTCCATGAACGAAAATCAGCTTAGCGTAATAAAAGACGAAGCTGAAAAACTAAAGAAAAGGCAGGAACGGGAAGAGACGGAAGAAGCCCTAAAAAGTATCCCTATTCTACAACTTTCCGATATAAGAAAAAAAGCCTACGAATACCCTCTTTCGGAAAGAGAAGCGGACGGCGTAAAAATCCTTTTCAGCGACATTGAAACCAACGGCATTTCCTATGTTAATCTTTATTTTGACGCCTCAAAAGTTCATGAGGAAGATATTCTTTTGGCATATCTCTTAGAGAGTATGCTTGTTGAAGTTGGTACGAAATCGCATTCATACGAGGAGCTGGGAAGGTTAATCGACCTTAACACAGGCGGAATTTACGCAGATTTAGACGTGGTTACAAAAGCCGGAGAGCCGGATAATTTTAAACCCATGTTTAAAATTACTGGAAAATCGCTTTTCGACAAACTTCCCGCTATGTTCTCCCTATTCGAAGAAGTTTTAAATTCATCCGAATTTGATGATAAAAAGCGGGTAAAAGAACGACTCCATGAAATAGTGGTCGCATCGGAAACAAGTATGCAGCGAACTGCTCATCAAATTGTTGCGGAAAAGCTTGCAAGCTACGCGACAGGTCAAGGTGTGTACTTAGAACTGGGTACCCTCCCCTTTTATCGCTATGTAAAAGGATTTTTGGCGGATTTCGACAATAATTTTAGGAATTTAGCCAATGATTTGACTCGGGTGATGAAGCGCATCTTTACCAAAGAAAATCTGATTGTAAGTGCGACTTTTAACAAAACTCATTATGAAGATTTTGAAAGAGCGTTAAAAAATTTCATTGAAAAATTAGATGATACGCATTTTGAAAATCAAAAATATGATTTCGAGATAAAACAAAAAAATGAAGGATTGATGTCCTCTTCTCAAGTGCAATATGTAGGTAAGGGCGCAAATTTCATCAAATTAAACCACAAGTTTACGGGTAGACTGCACATTTTGGAAACTATTCTCCGCTACGATTATTTTTGGACAAATATTCGCGTAAAAGGCGGAGCGTACGGAGCTTTTGCCTCCTTTAAACGTGACGGGACTCTTTATTTCGGCTCGTACAGAGATCCCAATTTAAAGGAAACCATACGCATTTTTGACGCAACCAAAGATTATCTTGCAAACTTTAACGTAACCGACCGCGAGATGGACAAGTTCATTATAGGCACTTTTGCGAGTATAGACATACCGCTTACGCCTAAGTTAAAAGGCGACGCTGCAACCATGTGTTATTTTAGGGGCGTAAGTTATGATGACAGGCAAAAGAGCCGAAATGAAATTCTATCCGCGCGTCAAGAAGACATTCGCGCCCTTTCAAATCTAGTCGGAGACGCGATGAAACAAAACAATATTTGCGTTTTTGGCAACGAAGAGATTTTAAAGGAAAACAGCGATGTATTTAAAGAGATGTCAACGGTGATGAGTGATTAAGGAGGGGCATTTATGAAGAAAGTCATATTTCAAGGCGCGGGAGTAGCCATTGTAACTCCGTTTAGCGATACGGGCATCAATTTTGACGAATTTGATCGTATCATCGAAGATCAAATAACAAACGGCACGGCTGCGATTATCGTAACGGGGACTACCGGGGAATCCGCCACCATGAGCGACGAAGAACATCGCGCGGCAATAAAATTTGTGGTTGATAACGTTAATCATCGTATCCCCGTTATCGCCGGTACAGGTTCAAACGAAACCGCTTATGCCATAGAACTTACAAAATATGCAAAAGAAGTGGGCGCAGACGCCGCGCTTGTGGTAACTCCGTACTACAACAAATGCTCTCAAAAAGGACTTATTCGCCATTACAATATGATAGCGGACGCGGGGCTTCCGGTTATCCTTTACAGCGTACCTTCGAGAACGGGCGTTTCATTCAAAACCGAAACTTACAAAGAGTTATCAAAGCATCCAAACATAGTGGCGGTAAAAGAGGCTAACGGAGATTTGTCCTCCGTGCTTCGCACTCGATACGCCTGCGGCGACGAACTTCACGTGTATTCGGGCAACGACGATCAAATTGTTCCCATACTTTCCCTTGGTGGTAAGGGCGTTATTTCCGTGTTGTCAAATGTTGCGCCGAAAGCGGTTCACGACATCTGCGCTCTTTATTTTGAAGGAAAAACCGAAGAATCCTCAAAACTTCAAATAGAGTATTCGGATTTGGTAGACGCGCTTTTCTGCGAAGTGAACCCTATTCCGGTGAAAACCGCAATGAATCTTATAGGCTACAATGCGGGCAAACTTCGGATGCCCTTAACCGAACCCGAAGAAAAAAGCGTGGAGCAAATTAAAAAAGCCCTCAAAAATCACGGGCTTTTAAAATAAGGAGAGATATATCATTATGAAAAAATTTATTAAATTGCTTACTCTTACTTTTATGTTCGTTGCTGTAAGCGTTACCGCTTTTGCGCATTCGGACAGAGAAACCATAGCCGAAGGCGCGGATTTATCTTCCGTACACCGTATTGCCTTAGCTTGGCCGCTTTATGTCAAAGCCGAAGAGACGGATTTATCCGACAGAGAAATAATAGACACCGTCTTTGCCGCAAGCAAGGTTGCAAGAACCTATGTAATATCTTATGATGATGCCGCAAGGAACATCAAAGACTCTGATAGGGTGGATATTTCCGTATTGGACAACAAAAAAGCCGCAGCGGAATTTAAAAAATACATAAAAAAACATGCGGACGCTTACGTTATATTAACCATCGCCAACAACAGTCGCCTTACCCTTTTCTTTGACGTATATCAAGCCGGCACCGATAATTTGCTCTACACATACCAAATAGAGGCGAATCGCTCCGACAAATCCACGAAACCCACCTACAACACACTTTCGGAACAGTTCTACAAGCATTTTGAACGCGCCGCAAACGAACAACAAAAGAAAAATTCAAAAAAGAAATAATGTAAAAAAGCTGCCATTTGCGGCAGCTTTTTTTATTTAACAAGTTCGGGTTTTGCGTCCGGGTCTTCGGTTAACGGATGTTCTCCCATCATCGTAACCAACGTGTCTCTCGTGAATTTATAGTCTGGAGACGATAAATCCTGCCCGGAATCGTAACGGCTTGACTTTGCAAAAAGTATCCCCGCTATGGTGTCATACATCATATCATTTGTAAAATATCTGCCTTGCCGATATTTTAGCATACGGCTTTTTTGAGGAAACATTTGCCTATAATCGGACGAGAGATAAATCATCATGGGCACCCGCACCATATCGAAACTAAAAACATCGGGATTGTGGGAAATTAAGAGATTTTCACCATGATCGGAAAAATAAATCATTGACGCAAGATTTAAATGCTCCTTTGAATAGTTAAACACCCGCTCCAAAAAATAATCGGTATATAAAATGCTGTTGGCGTATGATGCAAGAGCCGTCGCCATACCGGAGCCGTCTTCCGTTTTCCAACGACCGAACTCATCGGGATAGCGGTTGTTATAATAAATATGGCTGCCCATTATGTGAAGCACAACAAAATTATTTTTATTGGGATCAACTTTTTTCAGCTCGTCCATAAGAATCATGTCGTATTTATCCGAAAACAAATAGGAATCGTCACTCCAATATGTGTGATCCGCGCCCTTTGCTATCATGGTGACAATGCTGTCATATTCGCCGTAACGTCCTTGATTGCTAAACCACCATGTTTCGTAACCCGCCTTATTCGCAACGTCTATTATGGAACAGGAATCCAAAAAATCTTTGCCGTTATATTGGCTTTCCTCGGTGAGCGCCCTTTGCAAACTAGGTACGGTTTGCGTCCACGAAGAATACACGTTATTATATAAAAATATTTCTCCATTTGCCCTGCATTTTTCCATCCAAGGCGTATTCTCATAGGGAATATCAGGATTAAAAACGTGCATATAACTTCTTGACGCAGATTCGCCGATAACCATTATAACGGTGTGCGACTTTTTCATAAGAGCCGGCAAAGCCGAATTTATATCAATGTCAAGGGTTGCAAGCCTTTTTTCATGATGTTTCTCGTACTCTTTTGTTTTTTCGACATAATCGGTAACATCCCGCCAAAGTTCCGCCATTGAAGTTTGGGGTAAGTAATGATAAGCTCCGACCATCAGCGCGGCGACTGATAAAGCTAACGCCGCAATCACTTTTGAAAGGCTCTTTGCCTGCTTAGCGATACTTTTTCCGAAAGCTTCGTGAAACTTATAAAACAGGTACAGCACCAAAAAAGTTACTGCCAAAATAACGGCTAAACCCCAATATCCGAAACTTGCCTGAAGATAATTTACGCTTTCTTTGTAATTTGTAAGGTACAGCGCCATCAAAGAGGCAGGAGAAAGACAATGGAGCACGGTGGAATAATAAGCGATCTGCACCAATGGAACAGCCATAAACAGAAGACTCAGTACCGTCATTACAGCAGACGCTATTTTTATCCTTCCAAAACGCATTATAAGAACTTCGACGCTTGTCAAAAATACAATCATCGCCGTTCCCACAATAAAATCGTAACATATTTTCGATAAATACCACGGCGATTTATATGTCCACTCATACAGCAACGGAAACGTCATGCACCACAACAAGCCCGTCAAAAGGTTTGGCAGCATAAATATAGATAACAAAAATTTTCCGCTTGCCCATTGGATAAGAACGAGACACAAAAGGACCGGAGCTATCAGCGGCAGATAATAACCTTCGCCCATATCCTGATCGATATTTACATAAAAGACCATGAGTAGGAAAAAATAAAGGGCGGCTAAAAACAGCGCCGCCCCCCATTTTTTTAATTTTGCTTTAGACATAATCATACCGCATGAAAATTAACAAGTTTTGCGTCAAAAATTCCGTCGATGGCTTTAACCTTTTGAAGCACAGCGGAGGGAATGTCGTTGTCTATGGTAAGCACCATGAGGTTTGTGCCGTCAATCTCGGTGCGACCCACTTGCATTCCCGATATGTTTATATTCGCTTCACCCATGATTGAACCCACAGTGCCGATTACGCCCGGGCGGTTGATATGCGGGCAAATCAAAATTCTTGCGTGAGGATCCACATCAACGCGGAATTTGTTGATTTTAACAATGCGTCCCTCGTCACCGAACAAGGTGCCTTCCACCGTAACCTCTCCCTTATCGGTCTTTGCGACGACGCTGACAAGGGATCTGAAATGCTTCGCCTCTTTTTCCTTGGTTTCAACCACTTTAATTTCGCGTTCTTCGGCAAATTTCGGAGCGTTCACGTAATTTACATCCTGCTCCATAACAGGATTTAACATTCCTTTAATAATGGCGGTGGTAAGCATACCCGTGTTGACTTCCGTAATTTTACCGCTGTATTTAATTTCGAGGGAAGAAATTGCGCCGTCCGCAAGAGAGCAAACAGTGCAACCCAACCGTTCTCCGAGATTTAAATACGGCGACAAAACCTTCATAACCTGTTTCGACACCGGCGCCATATTTACGGCAGTGGTTACAGGCTCACCTTTTAACGCCGCCAAAATTCCCTCGGATACATCAACGGAAACTCCGATTTGCGCCTCAACAGTGGACGCGCCAAGATGCGGCGTAAGAATAATCCCGGGCACATTGCGAAGCGGATTGTCTTCAGCCATAGGCTCGCTCGTATACACGTCAATCGCAGCGCCCGCAACAATTCCTTCTTTAACGGCGGCAGCCAAGTCCGCTTCGTCTATAATGCCGCCTCTGGCGCAGTTTATAAGACGAACGCCGTCCTTCATCTCCCGCATTTCCTTCATGGAAATCATGCCCTTGGTTTCAGCGGTAAGCGGCATATGCACGGTTATAAAATCGGATTCGCGAATAACATCTTGCAATGAACCGACTTGAACGCCTAAATTTTTCGCCCGCTCCTCGTTCATATAAGGATCGTAAGCGATAACTTTCATATCAAAGGCAAGCGCGCGTTTTGCAACTCCGCCGCCGATTCTGCCCATGCCGATAACGCCCAAAGTTTTGCCGCGAAGCTCTACGCCCACGTATTTTTTGCGATTCCACTCGCCTTTTTGCATGGTTTCGTTTGCAATCGGAATATGTCTTGAAAGCGCAAGCATCATAGCCATAGTATGCTCCGTTGCGGCTATGGTATTGCCTCCCGGCGAATTTATAACGATAATCCCCTTAGCAGTCGCGGCGGGAATATCAATATTATCGACGCCAACGCCTGCGCGACCAATAATCTTTAACTTATTCGCCTTTTCGATAACGTCCGCCGTAACCTTTGACGCAGACCTAACCATTAATGCGTCGTATTCGCCTATAGTCTCCACCAATTCTTCATGGGAAATCTTATCCTTTATCACAACTTCAAAATTTGGCTCTCGCGTTAAAAGCGCTATGCCTTCCTTAGAAATTCCATCAGCCGCCAAAATTTTCATGTTCGTCCTCCTTCTTGGGGCTCCGCCCCAAACCCCGCAAGGGCGCTGCCCTTGACACGCCAAAGGAGCTTCGCCCCTCTGGACTCCCATTTTAAAATTATTTTTTATAAGTCTACAGTCTGAATTAATTTATTTTGTTATTTTCATCAAATTTAAAAGCAAGTTTTACTTTTACTTAACTTCGTTAAAAGAACCCTTTGTTTTTAAAGCCGCCTTTACAAATCCTTCAAACAAAGGATGTGGATTATTGGGACGCGACTTTAATTCAGGGTGGAACTGACTCGCCACAAAAAAGGGATGATCCTTTACTTCTATTATCTCTACCAAACTATTATCGGGGAGAGTTCCTGCAATAATCAAACCTTTTTGTGTCAATTCTTCTTTAAATTTATTGTTAAATTCAAATCTGTGACGATGTCTTTCGGATATTACCTCTTTGCCGTAACAGGCGTGAGTTACGGTTCCCGGCGTAATTTTGCAAGGGTAAGCCCCAAGGCGCATCGTACCGCCTTTGTCCTCAATCCCAAGCTGCGAATCCATCAGAGCAATAACCGGATGTTTGGTATCTTCGCTAAATTCGCTGCTATGGGCGTCTGCCATGCCGCATACGTTGCGGGCAAACTCTATAACTGCGCATTGCATCCCCAGACACAATCCCAAAAACGGAATCTTATGTTCCCTTGCGTACTTTATCGCCTTGATTTTTCCTTCTACACCGCGGTCACCAAAACCTCCGGGTACCAAAACCCCGTAAACTCGACCAAAGATTTCGTCAAGATCGGCTGTTTCCGTTTCCAATTCTTCCGAATTGACCCATTCGATTTTTACTTCGCTGTCGTTTGCAATCCCTGCGTGATGCAACGCTTCGGTTACGGATATATAAGCATCGGGAAGTTCTACGTATTTTCCGACTACCGCAACCCGCACTTTTTTTTCGGGATGGTAAATCTTATATACCATTCGTTCCCAATCCGCCATGTTCGCAGGACCGTAGTTCATGTCTAGCTTTTGCAGAACTATTTTGTCAAGCCCCTCTTGTTGCATCATAAGGGGAACTTCATAAATACTCGCCGCCGTTTTGTTTTCGATAACGGCGTTAGCATCCACATCGCAGAAAAGAGCGATTTTTTCCTTCATTTCTTTTGAAATGGTCTTTTCTGTACGACATACCAAAATATCCGGCTGAATTCCAATCGCTCGAAGTTCCTTTACGCTGTGCTGAGTAGGTTTGGTCTTCAATTCCCCCGCCGCCGATATATAAGGCAACAAAGTTACATGAATATATAAGACGTCGTTTCTGCCCACTTCTTTTTTTATCTGACGAATGGCTTCCAAAAAGGGTTGGCTTTCGATATCTCCCACCGTGCCGCCGATTTCGGTGATAACTACGTCCGCTTCATCAAGCGCCGCCACGTCGTAAACTTTTTGCTTTATCTCATTGGTAATATGAGGGATAACCTGCACGGTGCTTCCCAGATAATCGCCGCGACGCTCTTTGTTTAGAACAGACCAATAAACCTTGCCCGTTGTGATATTAGAATTTTGGGAGAGGTTAATGTCGATAAATCGTTCGTAATGTCCAAGATCAAGATCGGTTTCCGCGCCGTCGTCCGTTACGAAAACTTCGCCGTGTTGGTAGGGACTCATTGTGCCGGGGTCTATGTTTATATACGGATCAAACTTTTGTATGGTAACTTTTATCCCACGATTTCTTAAAAGCCTGCCTAGTGAAGCCGCCGTTATGCCTTTACCTAAAGACGACACAACGCCCCCCGTTACAAAAATATACTTCGCCATAACTTACTCCTGAATACTTTCAAACAAACTCTCTTTTCTTTTTGAGGATTTTGAAGTCGATTTTCCCTCGCCGGAAGCAACTCTCGTGTGACGCTTTACCTCGGGAGGTGCCCATTCTATTAAATCCCAGTTTCCTTCCCCTGCATAA
>JAFXOC010000602.1 GCA_017529085.1 Selenomonadaceae bacterium
CATTAACGACATTTTCACTATTTTCAATAACAGTTTCTTCTTCGCCGAATTTCGCCGTCAATGCAAGATTCATCGTACCGAAAAAATACCAGAAAAAAGCCAATGCTCCCAATACGCCTATTTCAGCCGCATAATTTAAATAGATATTATGGGCGTGCACTATCAATATTTTTTCACCCTGCATATAAAAATCGTATTCGGGGTACACCATAAAATATGCCCCCCAACCGATTCCAAGCAGAGGATGGTCTTCTATCATAGCGATAGTTGCTTCCCAAAAGGCAAGCCGCATTTCGCTTGAAGTGTCGGTGGCGGTAAAAACCGAAGCAATCCTCTCAAACACGAGCGGATTAAGAGCCAGAGCCAAAATTCCAAACGCAACGCAAACAATTAGAAGTCTCTTATCCTTTAAAAATCCGTAAACCACAACTACCGCGAACAAAGTCAGCATTGCGCCTCTGGCGTAAGTGAGAATTAACGCTCCCACGCCTATAGCCATTAAAATAACGCAGACAAATTTTTCCTTGTTATATTTGCATTTTGCGTATATTCCCAACAACAGAGCTATACACATATCCAAAAATCCCGCAAAGATATTTGGATTTTCCCATGTGGAAAAAATACGCCTTTTAAGCTCAGGGAATGCGTCCCCATCCACCCATTTGACATCGCTGACGCTTATGCCAAATATCGCTTGCCAATATCCGTAGAGTACGGATAATATAAACGCCGCGAAAAGGGCGAACATAGTGACTTTTAAATCTTCCGCCGTTTCTATGTTCTGTCCTATTAAAAAATAAGTAAGGGCATATACCCCTACTAAATTATAAAAATTATAAAAGCTGAAGAATTTGTCCGGCGAAACTAAAATCGAAAGCGCGGATATTATTATAAAAATGATAATCGGCACATCAAACTGAAGAGGCGTTACCTTTAAAAGCCTATGTAAAAAAAATCGCCAACCCGTTAATATTATCCCTATTATAAGAGCGATGGTCGCCAGTGTGGGAGAGAGCGGGATAAAGAAAACCTCCGCCAACAGAGCGTACAGAATGTATTTTTTTAAAGCTTGCTTATTTTTTTCCTGCCTTAACTTGACTATGCTCAAAAATTACACTCCCCAAAATTCCCTAAAAATTGCGTTTGATACCAAAATAAGTCTTTCTTTCCTCGCGTTTGTTTAAATTCTGTATTTCGCCTATTAAAAACGTATCATCCGCCACCATGTATTCGGATCTCAACCGCACCCGAGTCTTGTTAAAATCATAAGCCTCCGCCGAAAATTTAAACCTATCCCCACCGTAAGCGTCAAGCCCTAAACCGATTTTTCCGGCGATAACGCCTCCATGCGCACCTAATACTCCCATCTTCTTCCCGACCTGAGCGTTAAAGAGATTATCCTCGCCTATATCTTCAACACCCAGTTTCAAAAAGGAATCGCCCATACCAACTTTTGTATCAAAATTGGCGCGCCACTTGCTCGCTTTGCCGCTATACATAACGTCAACCGAAGGAGTTACTTGAATTCCTCCCACTTTCCCAAGCATTTTGTCAGCTTTTTCCGACATGGTTCTGGCGTTATGAATGGTAGCCTTTATATCTTCCTTCGTCTTTTCGTCCGTTGCAATGTCCTCCAAACTCTTTGCAACGCGTTCGATTCTGCCACTTGTTATGGATATATTTTTAAGAGTTTCGGTTATATATTTGGCGGTTTCAGGATTGCCAAGCGAATTGTCCATGTTCGCCATAATATGCTCCACGCTCTTCATTGTGGCATTCATGCTCTCCATCGTGCCGGCTAAATTCTGCATAACTGCGGCGACATTGGCTTGATTTGCGTGAATCACGCTTTCCATCCCCGCCATCATGCCGTTTAAATGAGCCGTAGTCTCTCTTATGTTTATGGCGGTGTCAACCAAAGAGCCTTTGAGATTCGGATCCGCTATTATTCCGTTCAACGCGGTAAGCAGGTCTTGAACTTGCAACACAGCCTTATTCATGTTTTGAAACATTGTGTCCATTCCGGCTTCGTCAACGGCTAACATATAATCTTCCGCTTCAAAGAAATGAATCATATCTTTGCCTTGAGAGATGCTGACGAATTTTTCTCCCATAACTCCCGTTGACTCGATAGTAACAATGGAGTCTTTGGCAATTTTAACCCCG
>JAFXOC010000603.1 GCA_017529085.1 Selenomonadaceae bacterium
ATAACAATATTGTTCAGTTGTATTTTTAGCTTCTATTCTTTCTTTATCTTTTTCTGCGCCGTCAGCACAAGCCTTGTATCCGCCACTATTTGCGGATATTTTTCAAACTGTTGTCCCGGCCCGTACGCCGCGTCTGTCAATGAATACGAAAAAACGCCGCCCAAAAAAGCTATAGCGGCGCATATTATTCGTACCCCCTTCAATATCAATCGGGTATTAACTTTCATAATTAACGTTTAAGCCCATTGGCTATCTCTAACATGGAATCGCTGGTGATAACGGCTTTCGAATTCGACTCGTAAGCGCGCTGAGAGACAATCATCTCAACCATTTCTTCAACGATCTGCACGGAACTCATCTCAAGAGTACCCTGCGTCAGCGTCCCTGCGCCGTCCTCGCCGGGGTTTCCCTCAATCGGATCTCCGCTTGCCGCGGATACCAAAAATAAATTCTTACCCATAGCGGTGAGCCCCGGAGGATTTATAAATCTCGCCAACGTAATCTGACCGACCACCTGCTGTTCGCCGCCCGCAGGTCTGCATGAAACCTGTCCGTCGCCTGCGATAACGATGCTGTCCATCGGAGCAGTTTCGTCTATCGTTATGCCGTCCGCTATAGGGTAGCCGTCCGTCGTCACCATGCGGCGGTTTGAATCCAATTTAAACGTGCCGTCTCTCGTATAACCGATAGTGCCGTCGGGCAACTCTATCCTAAAATATCCTTCGCCCTGTATGCCTATATCCGTAGGATTGTCGGTAGTCTGCAAAGGACCCTGCGTAGTTATTCTCTGCGTCGCCGCAACCCTAGTCCCAAGACCGATCGCAAGCCCCGTCGGATACTGCGAATCCGCGCCGCTTTCTGCGCCCGCTTCCCTCAAATTCTGATAAATTAAATCCTGAAACTCTGTCCTTACCTTCTTATAACCATAAGTATTTACGTTAGCAATATTATGCGAGACCACGTCCATGTGCTTTTGTTGTCCGATCATCCCTGAAGCCGCGGACCAAAGCGCTCTCATCATAACAAACTATCCCTCCATTTTTCTCGTTGGGACTCCGTCCCAAACCCTGCAAGGGGCGCTGCCCCTTGACCCCGCCAAAGGGCGCAGCCCTCTGGACTCCCGGGTAATATACTTTTCCTTAACTGTTATATCGTATATTTTTATAAAAAACTTAAATAAAACGCAAAACTGAAAATTTAAGTTTATTAAAGTTTTTTCTCTTTCTCTTTCTTTCCTACTTTCTTTCTCTTTCTCTTTTTTACAAAAAAGAGAAAGAGAAAGAAAGTAGGAACTTAGCCTACTCGACCAACCTCATTAACGGCTTTGTCCAGCATAGAATCTTGAGTGGTAACGGCTTTTGCGCCGGCTTCGTACATACGTTGATTGTTTATAAGCTCCACCATGTCGTTTACCACATTGGTGTTGGAAGCCTCCAATGCGCCTTGTTGAATTTCGCCCGTAGCCGGTCTTGCTTCTGCGCCGGGACGAGGGTTCCAAAGGTTGCCGCCGTCTTTAATTATGGCGCGGCGATCGTCTCCAAAGGATACGAACATAAGTCTTGCTATTTGCTGATATGCGCCGCCATCGCCGCCGCCTACCGCTATTTCGCCTTTCGCGCCTATCATTATTCTGTTTGTGTTGCCGGGAATTGTGATGGGCTGACCCTGTTCGTTTAATATCGCCTGCCCCTTCATGTTCTGGAGCTGTCCCGTAGCGGAGCGAATTAACGCGCCGTCTCTTGTGTATCTTATTCCGTTATCGGTTTGCACAGCCAAAAATCCATCGCCTGAGATTGCAACGTCTAACGGATTTCCCGTAGATTTCATGGAGCCTTGCTGTCTGTCAATCGCTATCTCGTCAATGGCGGAGCCTATTCCGAGCGTACCCACCCTAGGCGGTTTTTGGTCAAGCGAAAATCCTTTGAAAGTAGTAACTTTTAACCTAGGGTCGTAATCCTTTATGCGCCGCATCAACATCGGCTCAAATTCCTTAGTTACGGCAACATCTTTTTTATAACCGCTGGTGTCCGCGTTCGCCAAATTATGCGCGATAGTGTCGGTTCTTTGAGTCTCCTGTATCATTCC
>JAFXOC010000604.1 GCA_017529085.1 Selenomonadaceae bacterium
CATCCGATAGCAAATTCCCTTAGAGAAGCTTATTCGGATACTAACGACGAGTGTAGCGTAACGGATATAGAAGAGATTCCCGGCAAAGGCATTTCCGCTGTGGTAAACGGCAAGAAAATCCATGTGGGCAACGAAAAACTTATGGAAGAAATCGGCGCGAAATGGCAGGAATGCGAAAGAGAAGGCGCTATAATCCACGTTGCGGTCGATAGCGAATACGCAGGACACATAATCATTGCCGACGTGGTAAAACCAACCTCCAAAGAAGCCGTTTCCCGCTTGCACGCAAACGATGTCAGAATAATCATGCTTACCGGGGACATGGAAAAAGTCGCAAAAAAGGTTGCGGCAAATGTCGGCATAAAAGAATACAAAAGTCAGCTCTTGCCGGCGGATAAGGTTTCTTACCTTGAAAAGATTTTAGCTAAGCAAAACAAGGAAAAGTATATCGGCTTTGAAACCCTAATAGACATGGTAAAGGGTCGAATTTCACAAAATACGCATAAAGTAGCATTCGTGGGCGACGGCATAAATGACGCGCCATCTCTTGCAAGGGCGGACGTTGGGATTGCCATGGGCGGCGTCGGTTCCGATGCGGCAATTCAAGCGGCGGACGTGGTTTTGATGGACGATGATCCGTTAAAAATTCCGCTTGCCGTAAAAATAGCGAAAAAATGTATAAGTATCGTAAAACAAAATATATATTTTGCAATCGGCGTTAAATTTTTATGTTTGACATTAGGTGCAATAGGGCTGGCAAATATGTGGTTTGCGATTTTTGCTGACGTTGGGGTTATGGTGATTGCCATATTAAACGCAATGCGAGCGTTGATGTTGCCGAAAGTTTAAAAATGGTAATATGAAGATTTTAAGGAAATCTCAAAAAATGAGTCTTTGGTGGATACATGTCCCTTCATGGCGTGTATCCATCAAAAAATTTAGATAGTTTTAAAGTGTACATAATTCTAATTTTGATTATGTTTCATATGTTAAATTGTTCTGTGATGTGATGAAATTATTAAACGATAATTGTGATGATAGCGTATTTAGAAATAAAAGAAATCTTTTCGTTCCAGCTTATTATGAAGGAATAACCATAGGTATAGGGCAGAATATAAACAGATATAAAGACGATACAAGCCTGATGAGCATAAGGATTAAAGAATTAAAAAATGATGAGCAATTTAAAAAATATTCTGGGACAGCTTCTAACAGTAAAAATAGGATAAGAAAACGTTTAGAAAGAGCAATTGAGATATTTGATAAGTAGAGGGGGAGAAAAAATGGAGTTTGATCAATTGCATCTTTCTCTTATCGAAGAATATGAACACAGTTCGTTTGAAATAGAACGAATATTAGTTATTGATTCAATGTACGCCCTTCACGAAAAATTCATTATTGGTATAAAGGGTAGAACATTCCAAAAATTATAAAAATTTTTATGGAAATCATAAAAAAAGGCAATAAGTGTATAGCGCCCTTTTTTGCGTTTAATAAACACCTTTTTTGCTTTTAATAAACTTTTCCTTGCATTTTTCCCTTGAATAAGATATAACTTTTATGGAGATGGGAAAATTTGAAACACGGAGAATACTTTGAAAACTACCAGTATAAAAAAGCAAACGTTTAAAGTTTTGATTATTTGTTCGTTGATTACGCTTTTTTTATCCTCTTCCATATTTATTTATGGTATGTTTTCCGTTCGGTCAAATTCCATAAATATAGGCAGAGATATTGGAAAATCTGCCGCAGAAAATTCGAGTGAGGCGCTTAAAACTCAGGCTAAAAGTATGCTTCTTCGCTCCGTAAACGAAAGAAGCGCCAGAATAGACATGATTTTTCGGCATTTAGGCGCAGAAATAAATATGTTAGCGGAGGAAATGACGGAGATAACCTCTCATAAAGAGTGTTATATCGGCAGAAGTATCGAAGAGCCTAAGAGAGAAAACAAAGATAAGCTTGCGGTGCAGCTTCATCTTGCGCCGGGGCTTGATCTAGACGATCCCAAGCTTAAAGAGGATATTGCTTTAGCTTCAAATATCGGCGATTGGTTAAAAAGAGTATATAGCGAAAGCGATATGGTTGTGGCGACTTATGTTGCGAGCGCATCGGGATTTACCATTATGGCGGATAAAAGGAGCGATAAAAAATATAACGGGGGAGAGAGTTTCCCCGTCAGGGTAGATTTTCGCAAACGACCTTGGTATGTCGATGCGGTAAAGAGAAATGGACTTCTTTACACGGATATCTACATAGACGTTTATACATCAAACAGATCCATTACATGCGCCGCGCCATATTATAACGGAAGAGGTGAAATTGCCGGTGTTGTGGGCGGCGGAATGTTTTTGTCTCATATAAATACAATCGTGCTTTCAACAAAAATAGGAGCCAGCGGTTATGGTTTTATATTAAAAAAAGACGGGCGCGTGCTGTTTTCGCCTAAGGCTTTTGGCGATTTAAAAGTTGCTGCCGTCAACGAAAAAAGCTTGTTTGACGCAGAAGAAGAATCTCTTCGAATGGTGGCCAACAACATGGCGGATGGCGAAGTAGGCGTAGTGGAAGCCGAAGTTGATGGCGAACCCTGCTATGTTGCATACGCTCCGCTTCGCGCAATGAACGCGAGTTTCGGCGTGGTGATGGAGCAAGCCGAAATAACCGCTGCGGCTGTTTCGAACGAAGATGTTATAGAAAAAAGCACCTCAAATTTTATTCAATATCTGGACAGTTCGATTTATACCACTTTTATCGCTGTTCTTTTTGTGACGATTGTAGTTTTGATAATTGTTTATTTTGTGGGTGATTACCTTGCCAAACGTTTGGTACGTCCCATGTTGGTGCTAAACGAAGGTGTAAAAGAAATAGCCGACGGTAATTTGGATAAGAAACTTGACGTTTCCTCGGTAGAGGAAATCGGCTTGGTTGCAAAAAGCTTCAACCATATGACAGACGAGCTTAAAGAGCAGATGGAGACTTTAAAAAAGGTAACTCGCGATAAAGAAAGGATTTCGACGGAGCTTTCTGTTGCCACCAATATTCAAGAAAGTATGCTTCCAAACAAGTTTCCGGCATTTCCCGATATAAAAGAGTTTGACGTCTACGCTTCAATGCATGCGGCAAAACAGGTGGGCGGCGATTTCTATGATTTTTACATGGTGGACAATCGTCATCTTATGGTAACTGTAGCGGATGTATCGGGCAAAGGCGTGCCTGCGGCGCTCTTTATGGTGGTATCAAAAACTATTCTGCAAAATTATGCTTTGGCAATAAACGGCAGAATTAGTTTACCGGAGCTTATAAGTCATGTAAACGATAGATTGGTAACAAACAACGATGCGATGATGTTTGTTACGGCTTTTGTCGGATTGCTGGATTTAGATACAGGGCAGTTTACCTATGTAAATGCCGGACATAATCCGCCGCTTATATACAGAAAAAGTAACGACGAGTATTCATACTTGAAAGTTCACCGAAATTTTGTATTGGCGGGAGTGAGTGGAATATCGTTTATGGGACAAGAAATAAAATTAAATTCGGGAGATAAGCTTTATTTGTACACGGACGGCGTGACGGAAGCACTATCGGATACGGACGAACTCTTTGGGGAAGCACGGCTTATAGAAACGCTTAACCGGGAGGACATAAGAAAAGCCTCCGTAAAGGAGACTCAAGAAAAAGTGAAAGAGGCTCTACAGGCTCATGTAAAAACAAGGGAGCAATCGGACGATATTACGCAGTTAACGCTTGTGTATAACGGGAGAGGGAGTGAACAAATGGCGATGCAGGATGTTAAGACGCTCACGGTTCCGGCGGCTCTTGGCGAACTTACGAAGGTTCAGGATTTTGTGGAAGAAAATGTTGAGCTTCTATCGGCATCAAGCGCAGAACTCATGCAGACTTTGCTTTCCGTGGAAG
>JAFXOC010000605.1 GCA_017529085.1 Selenomonadaceae bacterium
ATTGTTAAACCTTCCGAGAAAGTAATTTCTTCAAAAAATCTTAAAATTATAATTGCGTCAACTGATTATGAAGCAAATATAAGAGATACATTGTTTAATTGGAAATGTATATCTGAAGACGAGATTTTTTCATACATAAACATTCGCCGAGAATTTATTAAAAACTATTATGAAAGGCGTCGTTCAGAACGTAAACACACAATGTGAAATTTTTTAAAAATCCCTGTGTTTTCAAAGGAGATATGGTGATAATGCAATTATGTCAATTTGCGTATAATGATGCTATTTTAGGTAGCAATAAGCCAATTTATCTTATCAATTATTCCGAGTATTATCTCGGAGAATTATGCGACAATTATCCGATATTGGAGCAAATTGCAGGCGGATGGGACGATGTGCCGTATAGGCAGGGAGCGCATGAATTCAGGGGACATACAGTTTCGATTTCGGATTACAATGAAATTGGAGAAATTGCGGATGGAGCCGTACTTTTAATCTTGGACAGCTATCCGAACGCGCGCTTTGAATGGTTGAGTAAAAAAGAAGGTTTTCTCGAGCGTTTCTCCAAGGTCTATTATTTTAGCGGTATGGAAATGGAATTTGATCTGGCTTACCGCAAAAAATATAAGGACACGCCTTTAAGAGACATTATCGTTTTTAGAAGCGGAGCAGGTGCTTCAAGATACGTTCCGGGCAGCGATTTTAACGATAATGCCAGAGCTTTGTTTGAGTATATGTTGGCAAATAATTATGACGAAAAATATAAGTTGGTGTGGTTGGTTAAGGAACCCGAGGATTATAAAGCAAGGTATAAAGGGCGTAATGTAGTTTTTTTGTCTTACGAGGCTGCCGATACGAAAGATATTGCGGCAAGAGATAAATATTACGAAGCGCTGTGTTTAGCTAAGTTTATTTTTTTTACCAATTCCGCAGTATTTTGCAGAAATGCAAGGCGTGATCAAGTTCGAGTACAGCTTTGGCACGGATGCGGGTTTAAAAGTTTGCGTAATACCAGGGTGGGACGCGACGAATATAAATACGAATATATGACGGTAACATCCAACCTTTACGCTAAGCTTCACGAAGAAGATTTCGGTCTTAATCCCGAACAGCTCTTGGTAACCGGTTATCCTAAAGATGATTTGTTGTATCATTCCTTAATAGATTGGCATGATAAACTTCATATTCCAAAATTTTCAAAGTATATATTTTGGCTGCCTACTTGGCGCACCACAAATTTAAAAGGCGAATGGCAGGGTAAGGTTGTTAATGATACAGGATTATCTTGTATTCAATCTATGAAGCAGTTGAAACAGTTAAACGATTTGTTGCAAAAATACGACATGGCGCTTTTGGTAAAACTACATCCGTGGCAGGATAGAAATATGCTGGGGAACATAGCTATGTCGAATGTACTTATACTCGAAAATAAAGATTTAGCAAAAGCGGATGCGCAAATAAACGAAATTTTAAGATATGCGGATGCGCTTATCAGCGATTATTCTTCGGTGGCGATAGATTATACGTTGCTTGACAGACCTATTGGTTTTACGTTGGACGATGAAAAAGAGTATGAGTCGTCTCGCGGATTTTTGTGGGAAGATATTCGTAATTGGTTGCCGGGATATGAGATTAATTCTTTCGACAAACTTTTGAATTTTGTTAAAGATGTTGCCGTAGGTAAAGATAGATGTTGCGAAAAACGACGTGCGTTAAATTGTAAATTTCACGATTTTGCGGACGATAAAAATTCAAAGCGTGTTATAAAAGCTTTGGGAATTTAAGGTGTAGATATGGATATTGCGATTTTTGGCGCTCAAGGACACGCTTTGGGAGCGTATATGGCAATTTCGGAATTGTTCCCTAAACGCAAGGTAAATGTTTTTCTTGTTTCTTCACTGAAAGGAAATCCTGCCGAAATTGACGGTATTCCCGTGCGAAAGATAGAAGATTATGCAAAAGAATTAAAATCAGACGCGAAATCGTCAGTTGAAGTCATTATAGCTACGCCCGAGAATACGCAATCCGATATAGAAGAAATATTGGAAAATAGCGGATTCTTGTATTATAGAGCATTGGATTCGGCTGCATGGGCGGAGTTGATGAAAAGCTTCTACATAAGGAAAGGTAATTATCAACCGCTTTCTATAATGCCTGTAGGTCATAATCGCCCTTTTGTCAGAGTATATATGGCGCGTTACGAGAAAGATAAAGTTTTGAGAGAGGAATGCAAGCTAAAAGATTATATGCACTATGTGCAGGCGGGGGCAAAGAATGCAAAAAACCGCGTCGCAGAACTTCGCGATAATATCGGAGTAAATATTTCCGAAAAGAATGGAAATTATTCGGAGCTTACTGTTCTTTATTGGATATGGAAAAATAAGTTGAATATATGCGGCGATGATGTCGATGAATCGCGTCAATATTTTGGTTTGGCGCAATATAGAAGATTTTTGGATTTATCGGACGATGATATTTTGCGTTTGCAAGATAATGATATAGATGTGGTTTTACCGTATCCAATGCCTTATGAGCCTTGCATTCACGCGCATCATGAAAGATATTTGAAAAACGACGATTGGGAAGCCATGAAGCAATCTCTTTCGGAGTTGCAACCGAAATATGTGAACAAACTTGAGAAGATATTAGGTCAGGAATATTTTTATAATTACAATGTAATTTTGGCTAAGAAAAAGGTTTTGCGAGAGTACTGCGAATGGCTTTTCCCTGTGTTAGCCAGAGCAGAAGAATTGTCCATACCTAGAGGTAACGAACGAAATGATCGTTATATCGGGTATATGGGCGAAACTTTAGAGACAATATATTTTATGGCAAACAGAGATAAATTAAATATAGCTTGCGCAGGGTGTAAGTTGGTTGTATAAAAAACAGCCGCGCCAAGTTTGTTCTCACGCTTGAATCCGGTGATTTTTTTGCGTAGCGATTTGCTTGTGATGCGGTCAAGGTCTATTTAATGCTATCCATAAATTCGTCAAATTCTTCGTCTGTCATTTCTGCATTTCGTATAGGCGTCCACTCAACCTTTCTGTTTTCAAAGTACGCCAGCGCCTTCTCCCAAAGAGGGGCTTGCTTGTCGGTGACGATGAAATCTTTTTCAAAACTTTCTGTTGCCATAGAGCATTCTCCTTTTAAACAGTTGGTATTTACATTGGTTTAATTTTATCATTTTTGATTTATACAGTCAAGAAAGGGTCGATATTAAAACTATGAACTTTGAATTAATGGCGTCGATGATGTGCGCTAATTACGGGAATTTGTCAGGGGAGGTGAACGAGCTTGAAAAAGGCGGTATCGACTCTTTTCATATTGATATTATGGACGGGCGATATGTGCCGAATTACGCCATGTCGCTTAACGATATGAAATACATCAGGTACGCTACGCATAAACCGTTGGATGTGCATTTGATGGTTGAACATCCCAATAACACGATTGAAATTTTTATCGCTAATTTGAGGAAAGGCGATACCATTTATATTCATCCGGAAGCCGAGTATCATCCTTCGACCACTCTGCAAAAGATTATAAATGCAGGACTTATTCCGGGGATTGCCATAAACCCGGGGACAAGCGTCGAAACCGTGTATGAAATGCTTAGGATTGTGAAAAAAGTTTTGGTCATGGCGGTAAATCCCGGCAACGCGGGGCAAATGTTCTTGCCTTATGTGGGAAAAAAGTTGAAACATCTTTTGGAGATGAGGAAGGAAATGAAATTTGAAGTGTATTGGGACGGAGCTTGCAGCGCGGAAAAGATAAGGGATTTTGCGCCGCTTGGAGTTAAAGGTTTTGTGCTTGGTACGACGTTGCTTTTCGGGAAAAAGAGACCTTACGGCGAAACATTGGAAGCGATACGGGAGATGAAGTTCGATTGAACATAGCTTTGATTTTAGCAGGCGGCGTTGGGAGTCGTATGGGAGAAGAAATTCCCAAACAGTTTATAGAAGTTAATGGTTGTCCCGTGATTGTGTATACGCTTTTAGCGATGGAAAATCACCCCGAAATTGATATTATACAAGTTGTTTGTATAGAAGGATGGGAGAAAAAACTACAAGAATACGTTAATCAATTTAATATATCAAAATTAAAGGGGATAGTAACGGGCGGAAAAACGAGGTTTGATTCGACAAAAATCGGCATGGAATCGCTTGGAAATGTTGCGGATGAGGACGTTATCATTGTACACGATGCGGCGCGACCGTTGGTTAAGATGAAATCTTTGACGGACACAATAGCCGTGTGCAAAAAGTATGGTAATTCAATGACGGTTTTAGATTGCGCAGATACCATGTAC
>JAFXOC010000065.1 GCA_017529085.1 Selenomonadaceae bacterium
ATCGTCAAATTATCTCTAATCACACTTTTTATAATCTCGTTTACAATTATGTCCTCCGCTCTGGTGTTTGCAACCCCGCAGCTTATCGAAGCCACAGGCGCATACACCATCGGCGATGGATTAAACGAAAACATATCCGTTGCAAAAGAACGGGCGAAGGCTGAGGCTCTTCGTAACGCAAGCGAAAAAGCGAGCGTGTTTGTTGAAAGTTTGTCCGTTGTAAAAGAAGGTATGGTAACAAAGGACGAAATAGGAGTTATCTCCGCAAATATAATGCAAATTCAGGGTACGCCAAAATTTAAGGCTATCCCCGTTAGCGATGACGTTATTCGTTACGAATGTTTTGTAACGGTGGCGGTTGATACGGATAATATCAACGCCGCCATGATAAAAGATAAATCCGCTTTAGCTGCGGCTGTAGAAAAAAATAAGCAATTAACGGGTGAAATAGAACGATTGAACGGCGAAATGGAAAAGTTAAAAAATCGGTACAAAACAGCTTCGACGTAGAAGGAAAAGGAAGAAATTCGTAAAGAAGTTAAGCGCAACGATGAAAATTTTGAAGCCGCCCGATTAAACGAAGAAGGCGCAAAATTGTACGAACAAGGTCGATATGGGGACGCTATACAATATTTTACTCAAGCAATAGCCAAAAATCCTCAATTTGCTTTTGCTTATCATAATCGCGGCAGCGCGTACGGAAAAATGAATAATTATGCTCAAGCCATAGCGGATTTTAGTCAAGCGATTACTCTTGATAAAAATTACGCAAGCGCATATAGTGGACGTGGTTTTGCATATTATGGAATAAAACAGTATGAAAACGCCGCAAGAGATTTTAGCAAAGCTATTTCTGTTAATTCAAGCTACGCGGAGGCTTATTACGGACGCGGCAACGTTTATATGATATTGGGGCATTACGAAGAAGCCGCGCTGGATTATGAAAAAGCCTTGTCGATTAATCCAAATTTAGATGCGGCGCGAGCTAATTTGAATATGATTTTAACGGCAAAATAAGCGCAAAAAAATCCTAAAGTTCTATGTCTTTAGGATTTTTTTGAGTTCACTATTCCATTATTATAAAAAGAGGTCGGGGGCTATTTAACCGCAACAACTTCAATTTCGCATAGCGCGCCTTTGGGCAAATCTTTAACGGCTACGCAGCTTCTGGCAGGTTTATGGGAAAAATATTTGCCGTAAACTTCGTTAAACGCCGCAAAATCGTTGATGTCGGCTAGGAAACAGGTGGTTTTTACAACATTTTTAAGTTCTGCGCCGGCTTCTTTCAATACCGCCTCTATGTTCTTGCAACATTGTTCCGCTTGCCCCGCTATATCCTTTGCGACAATATCTCCCGCTTTGGGGTCGATTGCGATTTGCCCCGATAAATAAAGCGTGTTGTTAGCTTCTACCGCTTGACTATAGGGACCTACAGCCTTTGGCGCATCGTCCGTGTGAATAATTTTCATAAGATAACCTCCAATAAACATTTTATTAAAGTTTTTTTCTTTCGCTTTTTTATTTGCTCCTTTGTTTTTACAAAAAATAAAGAGAAAAAAGAAAGAAGAAAGAAGAATTTTATCGTTTACTACAACATTCTTTCGTCTAAAATAATAACGCCTTCTTCTATTTCCTTTCTGTGGCAATGGGGACATTCGGAGGCGATAATCCCGGTATAACCGCAGACGGGATCTCTGTCTACGGGATGGTTTATGGAAAAATAGCCCATATCGTGATCGTGCATGGCGCGAACTACTCTTATAAAAGCGTCGATGTTTTGAGACGGATCGCCGTCCATTTCGATATAAGCGATATGCCCCGCATTCTCTATGGCGTGATATGGCGCTTCGATGCGAATTTTGTCTATGGCGCGAATAGGATAATACACCGGCACATGACTTGAATTTGTCATATATTCTCTGTCAGTAACTCCTTTAATCACGCCGTAAACCTTGCGATTTGCGCGTTGGAACTGTCCCGCAGTAGATTCCGCAGGCGTGCCGAAACAAGTCCAATTCATTTTTTCCTTCTTGGTATAATCGTCAAGGGCGTTCCTAAGGTGTTTTACAATTTTCAGCCCCAATTCCTGCGCTTCTTCGCTTTCGCCGTGATGCTTGCCCGTAAGCGCTACCAAACATTCCGCAAGTCCGCAAAATCCAACCGAAAATGATGCGTGTTTTAAAACTTCGCCTATTTTATCAGTAGGTTGAAGTTTGTCGCTGTCCATCCAAACGCCCTGCCCCATTAGGAAGGGATAATTGTAAACGTGCTTTTCGGCGATGGTTTTCAAACGAAACAGCAGATAATCATGGGAAAGTACAATGTAATGATTGTAAAGCCGCCAAAATTCCATTTCGTCGCCTTTTGCTTCTAGGGCGATTTTGGGAAGATTTATGGTAACAAATTAGAAATTTCCGCGACTGCCCGATTCGGAAGGTCCGTTCACATTGCTCATAACCCTTGTGCGACAACCCATTGTTGCAACATAACTGTTGTAATCGCCCGGCTTATAATATTCGAGATTGTAAGGCGCATCAAGATTTACAAAGTTTGGGAATAAGCGTTTGGCGCTGACCTCGCAAGCCCTGCGGAATAAATCGTAATTGGGATCGCCTTCGTTGTAGTTTACGCCGGCTTTTAATTGAAAAACGGAAATAGGGAAGATAGGCGTTTCACCGTTGCCAAGTCCCGCCATAATCGCTTCCAACACTTCTTTTGTCGCAAGCCTGCCTTCGGGAGAAGTGTCCATACCGTAGTTTATGGAAGAAAACGGAACTTGCGCGCCGGCTCTTGAATGAAGGGTGTTAAAATTATGTATCAAAGCTTCCATCGCTTGATGAGTTTCTTCTTCCACATCTTCGCACGCAAGTTTATATATACGCTCGGCAAGTTTTCTTACATCGCCTTCGATTTTGTCTCCCAAAACTTTTTTAAGCAAGTCTTCGACTGCGCCAACGCTTTTATCTCTCGCTTCTCCCGCTTTTTCGGTGTATACAATCAAATCTGTGTTTATAAGCGACAGTAATTTTTTTACAAATTCCTTGCGGTTTAAATTTTGGTCTATATAAACCCCCGCTTTATATATTTCGTCAGCAACGGCTTTTTTAAACGACTTCCGCACGCCTTCCGCCATTGCGTAATCGAAACAGTTTATGCTCTGACCGCCGAACATATCGTTCTGGTTGGATTGTATCGCTATGCAGGCAAGAGAAGCGTAAGCGCGTATAGAATTAGGCTCTCTTATAAAGCCGTGACCGGTGGAAAAGCCGCCTTTAAACAACTTCAATAAATCAATCTGGCAGCAGTTAAAAGTTATAAGGCTGAAATCCTTATCGTGGATATGTATGAAATCATCCTTATCCGCAGCGGCGAAGGCTTCCGGCAAAACGTAATTGTCAACGAAATGTTTTGCGCCCTCGGCTCCCAACTTTAGCATTATGCCCATGGAAGCGTCCGTATTTATATTGGCGTTGTCCCTCTTAAAATCCGCATCCACGGCGTCCGCAAAAAATATCTCCCTATACGCGTCCATCAAATGCTTTTGCGCCTTGCGCCGCTCTTCGTGACGATGCCTATAACGAATATATTTCTTTGCAATATCAAAATATCCGTGTTTCATGAGCGCCTGCTCTACGATATCTTGAATTTCCTCAACGGTTACAGCCGTACGCTCCGCAATCTTTCCCTCGACCGCAAGGGTGACGGAACGCATCTCGCTGTCCGTCATCTTCTCCGTACTGTCGCTGTTCGCGCCCTTTATGGCGTTAAAAATCTTTTCCTGATCGTAATCAACGGTAAGACCCGACCTTTTGGTTACTTTCTGTAATTTCATGGGCATCCCCTCGCACAACATCTTGTATAAAAAAATTCTCTAATACAACATATATTGTATCAGAGAATTTTTTTTTTACAAGTACTTCTTACTTTCTTTCTCTTTTTCTTTCTTTTTTGTAAAAAAGAAGGAGAAAGAGAAAAGAAAGAAGCAAAGAAAAGAGAAAGAGAAAGAAAAAACTTTAATAAACTCAAATTTTTAGTTGGCAGTAAAAGTAAAATTATCGTCTTTTACGTCAATATTTACCGTATCGCCTTCTTTTACCGTACCTTTTATGATTTCCTTGGAAAGGGCGGTCTCGACGGTGTGGGAGAGCAAGCGCCTTAACGGTCTTGCGCCGAAATTTTCGTCGAATCCCTCTTTTACCAATTTGTCAAGAGCCGATTCCGTGAATTTAAGCGAAATTTTGCGTTGCGATTCAAGACGGCGGCTTAGGTTTTTCAGCAAGAGTGCGGCAATTTGCTTAATTTCGGCTTCTTTTAATCCGTGGAACACGATTGTATCGTCTACACGATTTAAAAATTCCGGGCGGAAATATTTTTTCAATATGGAAGATACCGCTTCTTTCGCCGCTTCGTAATCCTTGTTTAAAATCTCATGAGAACCTAGGTTGCTCGTCATTATTATAACCGTGTTCTTAAAGTTGACGACTCTGCCCTTGCCGTCGGTAAGCCTGCCGTCGTCTAAGATTTGCAAAAGCACGTTGAAAACGTCCCTGTGCGCCTTCTCAATCTCATCAAGCAAAATCACGCTATATGGTCTTCTGCGTACCGCCTCCGTAAGCTGACCGCCTTCCTCGTAACCGACGTATCCGGGAGGCGCTCCGATTAAACGCGACACCGAATGTTTTTCCATGTATTCGCTCATATCTATGCGAATAATGTTCTTCTCGTCGTCAAACAAGGCTTCGGCAAGGGTCTTTGCAAGCTCTGTTTTGCCGACTCCCGTTGTGCCTAAGAATATAAA
>JAFXOC010000606.1 GCA_017529085.1 Selenomonadaceae bacterium
ACTTCAGCTTGGAAGCGATTTAAAGCTTATAGATAAAATACCGAACGATTTGTTTGGGGCAATCTATACAAAGAGCCGCACCTCGTTTTTAAGAAGCGTTGCGGGGGATGTGGTGAAAGATATTGATCATTTGAGGGCGGTTGTTGTGACAAGCGCAATCGCCAAGATGGGGAGTGAAACCGATGGCGATGATAGGTCGCGTAAGAAGGCGAACTAAGGACGAAGAGGAACGGGAGAGCAAAACTCCGTATTTGGATTATTTCGGCAGAAATTTGAACGAATTGGCAAAAGAAGGCAAAATTGACCCTGTTATAGGCAGAACAAAGGAAATAAAACGGGTAATACAAATTATATCCCGCCGTACGAAAAACAATCCCATATTAGTTGGCGATCCCGGCGTAGGCAAAACCGCCATAGCGGAAGGACTTGCCAGACGAATAGAAGAAGGCAACGTCCCGAGGTTTTTGCTGCATAAGAGGGTAATTTCCCTTTCAATGGCGCTGCTTGTGGCGGGTTCGAAGTATCGCGGCGAATTTGAGGAACGCATACAGGGAATCATGGAGGAAGTCCGGGACGACGACGATGTAATTCTCTTCATAGACGAAATTCATACGTTAATCGGCGCGGGCTCCGCCGAAGGTTCCCTTGACGCGGCGAATATTTTAAAACCGGCGCTCGCGAGGGGCGAATTACGGGTAATCGGCGCAACGACTTACGACGAATACAAAAAACATTTGGAGCGTGATTCGGCTCTGGCTCGCCGTTTTCAGCCTGTTATGGTGAACGAGCCGACCGCTTTGGAAGCCGTCGAAATATTAGAGGGACTTCGCTCGGCTTACGAAAAATTTCACCACGCGACGTTTGACGACGAGGCGTTAAAAGCGAGCGTCGAACTTACCCAAAGATACGTTTCGGACAGATTTTTGCCCGATAAAGCCATAGACGTTATAGACGAAGCTGCGGCGATGGTAAGGGTGAAGGATTTGCCGAAGCCCAAACGCATGGTGGCGCTTGAAGAGCGTTACGAATTGCTGAATAAAGACAAATTGGCGGCGGTGGCGGCGCAGGATTACGAGGGCGCGGCAAAGTTAAGGGACGAAGCGTTAAAAGTCCGCGCCGAGCTGGCGGCGGTTCGCGCCGAATGGGAAGCGGACAGCGGGGAGAAAATCGAAGTCACGGCGGAAGACGTGGCGGAGGTTGTGGCGCTCGCTACGGGCGTTCCCGTTAAAACAATTCGGGCAAAGGAATCCGCAAGACTTTTGAAATTGGAAAAAACTTTGGAAGACAGAGTCGTGGGACAACATGAAGCGGTTGAAGCCGTTGCAAAAGCCGTGCGCCGCGGCAGAGCGGGACTTCGCGATCCCAAACGTCCCATAGGTTCCTTTTTGTTCTTAGGTCCTACGGGAGTAGGCAAAACGGAGCTTGCAAAATCCCTTGCGGCGGCGTTGTTTGGAAGCGAGGATGCGCTAATCCGCTTCGATATGTCCGAGTACATGGAAAAATATTCGGTCTCCCGCATGGTAGGTGCGCCTCCCGGATATGTCGGGCATGATGATGGCGGGCAACTTACGGATAAAGTGCGGGCGCATCCCTATTCGATTATTCTCTTGGACGAGATAGAAAAAGCGGATCATGAGGTCTTTAACGTGTTGTTGCAGGTTTTAGACGACGGCAGGTTGACGGACAGCAAGGGGCGCACCGTCGATTTTACCAATACGGTCATAATTATGACGTCTAACGCAGGGGCGAAATTTTTGAAGCC
>JAFXOC010000607.1 GCA_017529085.1 Selenomonadaceae bacterium
AATCACGGATCCAGTTTGTTGGAGAAATTTATCTCGGCGGGGGTGGATATAGGCGGGATAATCGCCACAAAGTCGCCGACGACGACGAAAATTCGCGTGATAGGCGGGCATCAACAGATGCTGAGGTTGGACTTTGAAGATGGGTCGCCGCCTGTTAAGGCTGACGCGGATAAGATAAAGAGGTATATAACGGAAAGACTTAACGAGAGCATGGACGCCGTTATTATTTCGGATTACGGGAAAGGGATAGTGACGGAGGATATTGCAAAGTTTACCATAGACGAGGCGCATAATCACGGGGTGCCGGTGATAGTCGATCCAAAGGGCGTGCATTGGGGAAAGCATAAGGGCGCGGACTTTGTAACGCCGAATTTGAAAGAGATAAACGATATTATGGTGGAGAGGGTCGCAAACGAGGACGACGAAGTTGAAAAGGCCGCCAGATACGTTATGAGGAAGTTCGCCATTAAGAACGTGATAGTGACCCGTTCGGAAAAAGGCCTGACCCTTATGACAAATTCGGTGATGGAGCATATCCCAACGGAGTCGAGAGAAGTCTTCGACGTGTCAGGCGCGGGCGATACGGTTATCGCCGTGTTTTCAACGGCTATCGCGGGAGGACTCTCGCCCGCTGACAGCGCGAGACTCGCCAATTTGGCGGCAAGCGTTGTGGTTGCGAAAGTCGGAACTTATGCGGTAAGTCAAGAAGAATTGTTACAGGCGATAAAAAAGAATATGGAGGAAATATGATAATCATAACAGGCGGCGCGGGATTTATAGGCAGCAATCTTGTCCGCGCTTTTAACGAGCGAAAACGCAACGATATTTTAATAGTGGATAATCTTGGCGAGGGAGAAAAGTATAAGAATCTACTTGGGCTGCGTTTTTACGATTATGTCGATAAGCACGCTTTTTTGCATAACGTTATGGACGGCGTGTACGACGATTTAAAAATAGAGGCGATTTTCCACGAAGGCGCTTGCTCCGATACTATGGAGTATAACGTTAATTATATGGTGGAAAATAATTTCGAATACAGTAAGACCTTGCTTTCCTACGCCATGGAGCGGGATATTCCCTTTTTATACGCCTCGTCCGCCTCTACTTACGGACTTGGCAAGTTTGGTTTTTACGAGAACGACAAATGCGAGAACGCCCTAAATCCCTACGCTTTTTCCAAACTTATCTTTGACAGATACGTTAAGAATTTGCTGCCGAAGGCGAAAAGTCAGATAGCGGGGCTGCGCTATTTCAACGTGTTCGGCCCTCAGGAATACCATAAAAATAAGATGGCGTCGGTGTTCTTTCACTTCTACAATCAGATAAACGAAAACGGCGAGGCGCGGCTCTTTGAAGGCGCGGGCGTGGTTGAGGACGGCGAACAAAAGCGAGATTTCGTATACGTCAAGGATATTGTGAACATAAACCTCTGGTTCTTCGAGCATCCGGAGGTAAGCGGCATATATAATGCGGGTACGGGCAAAGCCCACTCCTACAACGACGCAGTTGCGGCAGTTATAAAAGCCATGGGTAAGGGAACGTTTACTTATGTGGATTTTCCCGAAGTTTTGCGGGGCAAATACCAATTCTTTACGGAAAGCGACAATTCTAAGCTTTTGGAAGCGGGTTATGACAAGGGCTTCTACGATTTTGAAGAGGCGGTTGCGGAATACGTTGATATCTTAGACGACGGCGGGTATTTTTCCTATGTGTAACAAAGCCGTATTCTTCGACCGCGACGGCACGCTGAACGTTGATAAGGATTATCTCTACAAAATAGAAGACTTCGAGTGGACGACGGGCGCGCCGGAAGCTATCAAATACGTTCGGAGCAAAGGCTATAAAGCGATAGTCATAACCAATCAAAGCGGCGTTGCCCGCGGAATGTATACGGTTGACGACGTAAACCGGCTTCACGCCTATATGAACGAATCCTTAAAAGCTTACGATACTCAAATCGACGGCTTTTACTTCTGCCCGCATCACCCCAAAGGTTCCGTGCCGGAATTCACAACGGACTGCGACTGCCGTAAACCTAAGAGCGGTCTTATCTTAGAGGCCGCCGCAGACTTTAACTTATCTCTCGCCGAATCCATAATGTTTGGCGATAGAGAAAGAGACGTCCTCTGCGCCCAAAACGTCGGCGTCCGAGGCGCGCTGTTTGACCCAACGGACGATTTGTTGCGTTTTGTTCGGCAATATGTTTAGAGATACGCTTTAGGGCGTCTCTGAAAACTTACTTTTGATGACTCCCCGCCCCGCAGGGGCGAGGAGTCACCAGAGAAATTTAATAGTTTTTAAAGGTAGCCTTTAGATAATGCTCACAAGTTGATAAAACAAGGAGGTTTAAGTTATGCCGGCAGCGAAATTAGGGAAACGAATGTCATGGAAAGAAATTAAAGCTGTTTTTCCGCACCGAAATGTGGGCTTGATTGGACTTGAGCCCAACAATTTAAACTTTAAAACGGCCATAGTTTGTTGCACGGATAAAGAAAAAACTTACTCGGAACTTATCAGAATGGCAGTCAATAAGGAA
>JAFXOC010000608.1 GCA_017529085.1 Selenomonadaceae bacterium
AAACTCATTGACATGGTGAAAGCGGGGAGGGAGATCTTATGAGCAACTACAAGCAAATGACAGAGGAGGATCTCTCCTACATTGCAACTATCATGGATAGGGATCGCCTGCTTTGGAAGGACGAAATCAACGAGGAATACAGTCACGACGAATTAGCTTTCGAGCGCTCTTATCCCGACCTTGTGGCAAGGGTGGTTTCAACGGAAGAAGTGTCGAAACTTTTAGCTTACGCCAACAAGGAGCATATAGCCGTAACCCCGAGGGGCGCAGGCACAGGGCTTGTAGGCGCAGCCGTCGCCGTGGAAAAAGGTTTGATGATTGACACCACTTTAATGAATCACATATTGGAACTGGACGAAGAAAATTTGACTCTTACTACGGAACCGGGCGTACTTTTAATGGAATTGAGAGCCTATGTGGAAGAAAGAGGATTCTTCTATCCCCCCGACCCGGGCGAAAAATCCGCAACAATCGGCGGCAACATCAGCACCAATGCGGGCGGCATGACAGCCGTAAAATACGGCGTGACCCGAGATTTTGTGCGCGGATTGGAAGTCGTATTGGCGGACGGCACGATTTTGGAATTGGGCGGAAAAGTTGTAAAGAACAGCTCAGGTTATGATTTAAAAAATATGATAATAGGCTCCGAAGGAACTTTGGCGTTTGTAACAAAAGCCATACTTAGACTTGTGCCGTTGCCCAAAAAGAACGTAAGTTTGCTTATTCCGTTCCCCACTTTGGAAAAAGCAATCGGCACCGTGCCGCTTATCATAAAATCGAAATCTGTTCCGACAGCCATTGAATTTATGGAGAGGGAAGTTATTTTAGACGCAGAAGAATATCTGGGGAAAAAATTCCCCGACAATCAGGCGGACGCTTATTTACTCTTAAAATTTGACGGCAATTCCACGGACGAAATTAACGCCTATTATGAAGACGTGGCGCAAATTTGTCTCGCTCAAGGCGCGATGGACATTCTTATAGCTGACACGGAAGAGCGTTCGACTCCCGTTTGGAAATCAAGAGGCGCGTTTCTCGAAGCTATTAAAGGCAGCACTACCATGATGGACGAAGTTGACGTTGTGGTTCCCCGCAATCGCGTGAACGAGTTTGTGGAGTATGTGCATAATCTCCGTCAAGAGATCGGAATTCGTTTAAAATCGTTTGGTCATGCGGGAGACGGCAATCTTCACGTATATATTTTGCGGGACGATTTGCCGGAAGACAAGTGGCAGGAGCTTTTAAACCTTGCTATGGATAAGATGTACGCAAAGGCGAAGGAACTTCAGGGTCAAGTTTCGGGCGAACACGGCATAGGTCTCGTAAAGCGTCCGTATTTAAAGGAGTCGTTGCCTTTTGCGTCGCTTGAAATTATGAGAGGGGTAAAGAAGGCCTTTGATCCGAACAATATCTTAAATCCCCACAAAGTTTGCCAGATGTAGCGTAGTACCCGACCCTCGGCAATACCGAGGGTCAATTAAGAAAGGAAGAACTATATGCTCGCGATTATTGCGGCCATACCCATAATCTTGACCATAATTTTAACCGTTGGGCTTAATATGGCGGCTAAAAAGGTCTTGCCTATTTCTTGGCTCTCCATTGTTTTAATTGGACTGTTTTACTGGGGTATGGATTTCCAGCACGTGGCGGCGTACACCGTCATGGGATTTTTGGGTTCCATCGACGTGCTTCTCATTATTTTTGGCGCTATTCTCGTTATGAATACGCTGAACACAGCGGGAGCAATGAAGCGTATCGAAGGAATGTTTAACAGTATCTCCGAAGACGCTCGCATACAACTTATCATTATCGGTTTTGCATTCAGCGCTTTTATCGAAGGCGCTGCGGGATTCGGTACCCCTGCGGCTCTTTGTGCGCCGCTTCTTATCGGTTTGGGATTTCCTCCGATGGCGGCAGCCATATCCTGCTTGATACTGAACTCTACTCCTGTCCCGTTCGGAGCCGCCGGCACTCCTACCAATGCGGCGATTGCCGCGGTGTCGGGGGAGTTGTCGTCAATCGGAGCCAATGTTGACGAGTGGACTTTGAGTCTCTCTTTTGCCACTACATTGGGTATGTGCGTAGGATGTTTCTTTATTTTGGCATTCACAATCGGTTTGATTACCAAAATGTTTGGCGAAAAGAAATCTTTTGCCGATGTCGTTCCCGTGCTTCCTTTTTGCCTGTTTACTAGCGTAGTGTTTAGCTGCGTATCGCTCCCCATAGCATACTTTATCGGCACGGAACTGACTTCTCTTACGGCTGCCGCCGTTACAATCTTCGTACTTTTGGGAGCGGCGAGAGCCGGATTTCTTACGCCGTCCAATATTTGGCGGTTCCCCGGAAAAAAAGTCGAAGAAAAACATGAAACCCATGAGAGCAAAGGACAAATGTCGCTTTTTATGGCGTGGTTGCCATATCTTTTCATTTCCCTTTGGCTTGTACTCACCCGCATACCTCAACTTGGGTTAAAGCCCATCATTCAATCTTTCTCCGTAGGGCTTGACAATCTTTTGGGAATTGCAAACGCCTCTTGGTCGTTAAAATTCGTCAATAATCCCGGCGTATTTCCGTTTATGTTGGCTGTGGTCTTGGCGATTTTCCTCTACGGTTTAAAAGGCGAACAGGTGACAAGTATCGTCAAAAAATCATGGAATCAATGTTTCGGAGCGTTTATCGCTCTGCTCTTTGGTTTTGCGTTAGTCTATCTATATCGCTATTCCGACGCGAATTCAACGGGTTATGCTTCAATGTTAATCAGCATGGCGGAGGGCATGGCGAATCTTGCCGGAGAAAACTTCTTCTACGCCTCGCCCTTTATAGGCACAATCGGCTCCTTTATGTTCGGCTCGAACACAGTGTCAAACGTAATGTTTACGCCACTTCAATTTGAAACGGCGCGTATTTTAGACTTGCCCACATTAATCATAGTCGCCCTGCAAAATCAAGGCGGCGCGATAGGAAATATGGTTTGTATCAACAACATTGTAGCCGTCTGCGCCACAACGGGCATTTCGGGAGTGGAGGGAAAATTAATCCGCACAAATATCGCTCCTTGGATTATGTATTATGTTGTGCTCATCGTCGTTGCATTGGCGTTGGTTAAGTTTGGGTTTGTATAATCCCCGCGCCCTTCGGGCTCTCCTCCCTGCCGTTTTGCGGATGTCCCTCCTCTATGAGGAGGGCTCTTTTTTTTATTTTGAAAATTAGGCGCAAAAAAGCCCCCCTCTTGGAGGGGGGTAGGGGGGAGTTCTTTTAAATATGGCTTCAACAACTCTTCGTCTGCGTTTATGGCTATGGTTTTTTGATGGGTGAAAGTGACAAAACCCGGTTTGCTGCCGCTTGGTTTTTTTATGAAACGGCATTCAACCGTGTCCACGGGGACATTGGAGGAACCTTTAGCCTTGCTGAAGTACACGGCAAGATTGCCGGCTAAAAGCAAAGTTTCTTCTTTCACTTCTTCGCCACCCGTTCTGATTATGACGTGCGAACCCGGAATGTCTTTGGTGTGCAGCCATAAATCATGAGGCGCGGCTGTTTTTGTTGTGAGCGCGTCGTTTTGGGCGTTGTTTTTGCCGACCAGGACGATTGTCCCGTCGGGAGCGGTGAATGAAAAAGGAGCGGCGGTTTTTTCCTTGGTTTTTTTCGTCGCCCGTTCTTTGAGGTAATTGCCTGCGACAAGTTCACGCTGTATATCGTCTGTTTCCGCTAAAGTGGAGCAGAGAGCGATGGAGTTTTCAATGCTTTCGAGGTAGGAAATTTCGTCCTTGTTTTTTTGAATTTGTTCGGTCAAAAAAATCTTCGCGCGCTTTAACTTATCGTATTTTTTGTAATAGTTTTGCATATTGGCAAGTATGGTTATACGCTTGTCAAGCGCAATTTCGATCGCTTCGCCTGTTTGAGAATAAATATTTTTCACTTTTATTTTCGTGTCGGCGTGGTCTTTAAACTCATATTGATAAGTCATTAAATTGTCGGCTTTTATCTTGTAGTCCTCGGCGTTTTCCGCATCGTTTAATTCTTTTATGAGTTTACCCAACTTATTTTTCGCCCTGGTGAGCTCGTTTTTGACAAGTTTCTGAAATCTCTCCTTATCCGGCGGCGTGTAACTGTATGTCAGTTCCGCCGCTTTTTCCAGCATTTCGCTCATGTTGTCAAAAACGAGAGCTTTGGC
Source organism: Selenomonadaceae bacterium (assembly GCA_017529085.1). Lineage (GTDB taxonomy): Bacteria > Bacillota > Negativicutes > Selenomonadales > Selenomonadaceae > RGIG9201. The sequence continues at coordinate 4,175 of JAFXOC010000608.1, forward strand.
ATTTAACTCAAAATGAATGGGTATCGCCGCCATCCCCAACGGCTTGTTGTTGTCGTTTAGTATGATGGTCGGGCGATTCGCATCTTTTATCTCCGCGAGCGCCGAAACTATGGAATCAAAATCTGCATTGTCAAGTTCATCAACAGATATATCTGTTGATAAACCCGAAAGAAACGCGGTTTCCTTTGCGTGAAGCGGACCAAATCCTTGAATCGTACCGATAAGAGCCGACAAAAGTTTGTTGCCCGTTTCCGATTTTAATTTGGCGATGACGGCTTCAACAGGCTCTTTTCTAATATCAAGCTTATTTTGAGGCTCGGGGGGCGTGTATTCGTGACCCGGCAAGACCACTCGGCTTTTGCTTTTGCCGGGACCGACTTTTCTCAACGCGTCTACCACAACATTATCCTCTGTTAAAATAATATTGCTGTTTTTCCCCATAAGCTCAACTATAAGAGTTTTTGTTGCAATCTTGCCGCCAAAACCCAACGTGTCCACGTCGATTTCTATTATACGCTCGCCTTTTCTTTCCCGCGCGGCGGAAATTCGTCCCGACTCCAACTGTTTTCTCAAAACCATACAAAAAACCGGAGGCTCTTTGGGATTTTCAGGCATGGAGTTTGTTATATAAACCGATGGATTTTGAGGAGCCGTCGATATCGCAAGCAACAAATTTTCGCCGGGTTTTCTGAGTGAGAAGTAAAGTACATTTTTGCTCGGCTGCATTATTTTATCTATTCTGGCAAAGGTAAGCGCCGCATTTAATTCCTCCGCCAGAGGCAATACGGAAAATCCTTCTAAATTCATATTTGATTATGACATCTGCTCCACGAAGGATTTCTGTATTTCCAAATCCTTGATTCCCTTGTTGATGTGGTTTCTTTCTAATTTCAAATCCAGGAGCGCTTTTTGTTCCTTTAATTTCTCTTTATCAGATGACGCAGTTTCGACCTTTACCGTCTGATATTCTATCTTTACGTCAAAATCCTCCATCTCCGCCTTTAATCTTTCTATTATCTTATCGATAAGCGAAGAATTTTTAAGTTCGGACAAAAACGCCATGGTCTCTTCGCTGAGTTCTCCCGATTCGTTATCATCGTATTCGGTGAACAACATACCTAAAGCGTTGCTCAACGCATCTCCAACCATTGATTTATCGGCGGTTTCTTTCTTGGTTTTTTTAGGAGTTATCAAAGCGGGAGTCTTAGCAACTTTTTTATCCGTTTTCTTTGAAACTCTCTTTCTAATCTTGTGGTCTTTTAAATAGTTTTGCAACGCTTCCTCGGTTATCTTATATCCTTCCTTTTTTGAGATAAGCTCCGCCTCAATTTGCTTGTTTTTTATTTTGCGACGTACTGTAATATCGCTGGTGCCGAGAAATTCGGCGGCTTCTTTGACATTGTAAATTTTACCGTTAGACATAGTGATCAAACCCCTTCGTCAAATTTTTCTCGTTCATTATATTATACAAGATTATAAAATGTCAATTAATTTTGAAATAATACGGTATTATTCTTTTTGAAATAATGTTACTGTTCACGGGTAAACTTTTATCGCCTATAACAAGACCGGATGTTCTGTTGCCTTCACTGAAATGTGGGAGGAGGTGCCGAAGGCGGATGGGTGGACTCTGAAGTGCACAAATTTTTGTTTCACTTTTGTTTTGAGAGCAACGACATATGTGTTCGTGAATAGTAAAAATTCATTGAATAACCAATAATAAAAAAGG